>DBFBJF010000184.1:0-4462 GCA_048203265.1 Candidatus Merdiplasma sp. | reverse complement strand
GTGATACGCAGCGCGGACTATCTCATCGACATGGGCCCCGGCGGCGGGGAGAACGGCGGAAGGATCGTGGCGGCAGGCACGCCGGAAGAGATTCAGGCCACGCCGGAGAGCTGTACCGGAAGATATCTTTAAGGAACTGCTTTCCTGCTGATCCCCATGCCAAAGGCACCAGGTCCCACATGGCAGATGCTGAAGGTGAGGGGATCGTACTTGATCTCCTCCCCGGCAAAGGCTTCCCACACCATATCCTTCCACTCCTGTTCTGCCTCACAGTCTGCAAAACTTCCGGCAGCTCCAACCATGATCTTCTCTCCTCTGGCGTGACATTCCTCCGCTCTCTGCTTCATCTCCTGAATCAATCTCTTTTTACAGCTTCTGGTGCCTCTCACCTTTGCATAGGCGTCCAGGCGCTCCCCCTGAATGATCAGCAGCGGTTTGATGTTCAGAATCTCTCCCATGGCTGCTGCTGCCGGAGTTATTCTTCCTCCACGCTTCAAATATTTCAATGTCTCCACACCCACCAAAATAATTGATTCCAGCCCTTCCTGTTCCAGTTTTTCTTTGATCTGCACAGCTCCCAGGCCCCCCTCTGCCAGTCCGATGGCCTCCTCCACGGACTGTCGGAGCGTCACAGAAATCCGATGATTATCCACCACCTGCACCTTTCCGTCATAGCCTGAGGCCAGCATACTGGCCGACTGGAAAGAACCGCTCAGCCCGCTGGACATGGGGATATGGACAATCTCCTCATAGCCGGATGCCAGCAGGTCATCCCAGGTTTCTTTTATCGCCTCCAGGGAGGGCTGGGAACTAGATACCTGTCTGCCCTCCGTCAGATATTGGTAAAATTCCCTGTGGGACAGATCCCGCCCCTCATAATAAGTTTCTCCATCGATCATTACCGGCATAGGAATGACCCGGATGCCAAGCTTCTCCCCTTCCTGCTCAAAGATACCGCTGTTGCTGTCTGTTACAATCGCTGTCGATACGTTCATTTTTCATTCCTCCTCATTTGTATCAATGGGCAGCGGCTTCCAGGAACGTCTGGCAAGCTGCTGGTAATGGCGGTAGAGCATTCCGAAACGGTAAAGATATCCTGAATTCCAGGGTTTAGACTTTCCGCAGAAATGCAGAACCGCGGTGTGCTCCACCCCCAGTCTGAGCCGGTTCACATCATTGGCCAATTCCGTCTTTCCCGTATGGGCCGCGGCCGCAAACAGTCTGTAATACATTTCCGCCGGATACCGTCTGCTCACCGGTGCATCCCGAAGCAGCGCTTCCTCCATCTGAAGCGGAAAAAACTCATATCCTGCCCGAAAGCACCAGAGCCTCACCTTCTCCATCTTCTGTTTTCTGTTATATCAGACCCCTTCCCGATTCACCACTTGCAATTTCAAAAACCTGTATAGACAGATACCCGAAAATGTAAAAAAACCTGACAATCCTCCCGGTTTTGTAAAGACAAAAATACAAAACTGGAAGTGTCAGATTTCTTTTGTTTCTGCTATGCTTATCTGGAACCGAAACATGATAAGGAGGCTTTACTTATGAAAAGAACATCCGCATTTGCCTGGGGAGAACTCATTGTGGGAATCGCCCTGATTGTACTGGGCATTCTGACCTTTGTCAGCCCTTCCCGCGCACTGACCGGCATCATTTTCCTCTACGGAATTCTGGCGATACTCACAGGAATCGTGGACATTGTCTTCTATATACAAATGGAGCGGCACACCGGATTCGGGCCCGTGGTCTCTCTCGTGACAGGTATTTTAAGTATCCTGGCCGGGGCGCTTCTGATCTTTTACCCCATAGAAGGAGGCCTGGCCTTTGCCGTCTTCTTCCCGCTCTGGTTTCTGGCCCACTGCATCTCACGCCTGACCCAGCTTCCCATGATCCGGGCGGCGTCGGGAAACGGGGCTTATTACTTTACCCTGATCATTAATATCATCGGTCTGGTTGTGGGCTTTCTGGTTCTCTTCCATCCCATACTGTCCCTCTTCTCCATCGGTTACTTTATTGGATTTTATCTGATCCTGATTGGAGCCGACCATGTGGTGCTGGGCGCCTGCGGTGTCTGGAGCCGTTACTGATACCGCCGCAGGGCGTCTTTGTTTCATCGGGACACAGTTTCTCATGAGCCAAGAACATTGGGGCTGCCGCATCAATGATTTGGAAATCATAGATGCGGCAGCCCCAACAAAAACTTTTTTCTAATTATTACTATTTACAGCTACCCCGCCCCATGCGCACTCGTCGCCTCTTCGAGGCTTCAGTCCCGCTCCTTACGGAGCTAAGGATGCGCTGATGGAATCAGATATGTACGGATTCGCTCCAGTCGTCTTCATCATAGGAAGTGTCGTAATTGCCGGATCCTTCTTCCATACATCCGTTCAGCATTTCACGGTACTGTTCCGTCAGTGAAAGCTCTTCTTCTTTATCTTCGGGCATGGGATTGCTTGTCACAACGCTTCCAAGACGTTTCAGAGGCGCCCACCAGTCCGTGACAGCCCTTTCACTCTCAGGTACATCTCTTCTGCGCTTTTTGATCAGATATCCCTGTTCTTCCATGTAGGAAGACACTATATTCATATCCTTCCGGAACTCTCTTCCCACATACTCAAATGTCATGAGGACATAATCGTTTAATTCAAAGAAAAACTGATTGCGTACCCCATGCATCCACAGAACTCGCTGCATTTCTTCAGGAGGATTGACACTGTTCTTTATAAATTCCTCCCGTTTCTCCGGTACAATATAAATAATTTCCGCTACTCTCCGCATGATTTTCACCTCGTTTTCTTATAATATATTTTTAGTCATAATACCAAAATTAGGTATGGCTTACCGTATGTTCATTATAAGATTTTAGTGTGGTGAAGTCAAGGTTTTCCTTTCTTGCGTTTTCGCGGAATGATCTCCACCAACTGTGGGCGAATCAAAACGTCAGGAAATGACACTTTTTGCCCATGCGGCTCCATCCCCATGGTTCAGCAGCTTCCCGCTCTTCCACACAGCCCCGGGGCAGTGAGCCCGCAGGCTCTCCTCCGCCCGCTCAATCCCGCTGCCGCCGGAGGTAGCAAAGGGGATCAGGGTCTTCCCGGTAAAGTCATAGCTTTCCAGGAAGGTATCCACAATGCGGGGCTCCACATACCACCAGATCGGGAACCCAAGCAGAACCATGTCGTACTGCTCCATATCCTTTACCGGCTCTGCAATGGCCGGACGGCTGGCGGGATCGTTCATCTCCACCGAACTGCGGCTGCCCGAATCCATCCAGTTCAGATCCTCCCGGGTGTAGGGCTTTGCAGGACGGATTTCATATAAGTCCGCCCCCGTGGCTGCGGAAATTTTTTCCGCTGTTTTCGCGGTAACTCCACTGGCCGAAAAATAGGCTACCAAAATTTTGCTCATGCTATTCCAGCCTCCTTCGATTCTGTCAAATCTCAATCAGCTCATAATCCCTGGTTCCAATTCCAAGATCGGCGGCAGCCTCAATGGTATGGATCCCGTTGCGGCTGTTTACCCGCTCCATAAAGTGCTCCCGGCCCGGATCATCGGAATTCATCACCAGATCGATGCATGCCTGGTCAATGGCCACCGGATCGATGGAGGCCAGGATACCGATATCCTTCATGCAGGGATCCTCAGCCACAGCGCAGCAGTCACAGTCCACTGAAAGGTTTTTCATCACATTGATAAAAGCAATCTTCCCCTTGAAATGCTCCACCACGCTGGAAGCGGCATCCGCCATGGCCTCCGGAAATTCCACGCTGCTGGCATGCTGTTTCCATGTCTCAAAACGGTCATCCGTCTTTCCCGCGGAATGAATCAGCGCCTTGCCGGCCCGGGAAGCGCAGCCGATGGCAAGCTGCTTCAGCGCTCCGCCGTATCCTCCCATGGGATGCCCTTTAAAGTGGGCCAAAACCAGCATGGAGTCATAATTCTCAATATCCTTTCCCAGATAATTTTCCTTTAAAATCTTGCCCTCCGGAATAGGCCAAACCACATCAGGCCCCTGGGCATCCATCAGATCCACGTCAAAATACTTGTTCCACCCGTGCTCCTCCAAAAGCTGAAGATGGGACTCGGTATGATCGCGCACACCTCCGGACGCATCGCCGTAGGCGGTGTTGCACTCCACAATGGTGCCATGGATTTTCTCCACCATCGGCCGCCAGAATTCCGGATGCAGGAAGTTCTGATTTCCCTTCTCCCCGGAATGAACCTTCACCGCCACCTTTCCGGGCAGCTCAATCCCCAGCGCCTGATACATCTCCACCACCTTTTCCGGGGTGATTTCTCTTGTGAAATAAACCTTTGCCCTCACATTTTCCTCTGACTTTTTCATAGTACTTCCTTTCTTCTCACATATGAGAACATCCGTACCGAAGCTCTGAATCTTCCGGTATGTTACCTCTATATCATAGCCATTATAATATGGTTGATCTCTTCTGTCCAATAC
>DBFBJF010000183.1:0-6441 GCA_048203265.1 Candidatus Merdiplasma sp. | reverse complement strand
ATCGTTATGCTTGCACCTGTGGCTGTTCATGCGGATCATTTTCATCAGGGAATTGGCTCCGCAATGCTTACACAAGGCATCGAAAAAGTTAGAAATGCAGGATATAAGGGGATTACGGTTGAAGGCGATTATCATTTTTATAATCGTATTGGATTTAAAACATCTTCAATGTTTAACATTTATCCGACAAGTGGGATACCGATGAAAGAGCCACGTTGTATGATGTGTCAAGAAACTTATGAGGGAGCATTGAAAAATATAACGGGATATATTGTTTATGACATGTATTTTAATGCTTGAAACAAATCCTCTATTAGAAAGGAGATTGGGAATGAAAAGATATGAGTATATGACCGTAGATTTAAGTGCAGAGCCTTCATTCAATGTTCATGTTAAGTTAGACAGATATATTGCTAAGCTGAACGAATATGGTAAGCAAGGGTGGAGATTGATTTCTGGAACTGAGGATTGGAAATATTCAATTTTTGAACGAGAAATTGAGGATAAGGAAGAATGATAAATCCTAAGTTGTTGAGTTAGATGATTATGATATTTTATATTGCCAAGAGCATCAGTCAGAAATGATTGGTGCTTTTTTGATGTCTGGAAACGGAAGGAGGGGTGTCCGATGTACTCGGTGAGTGAGGCGTTCCTGCAGGCGGTACAGGGGAACACCCGGAAGTATTACTGGACAGGAAAGATCACAACTGCTGCCGGAGCAGAGTATCCTTTTGATCGGGAGGATATTGTCAAAGGCAGCGGCTATATCACAGCCCAGTGCTGCGGCAATTCGGAGATTGAGCTTGGTGCGGTGTACGCGGCGGAGATGGGGATCAGCCTGTTCCTGGATATTGACCGGTACACTTTGGAAGACGCGGAAGTGGAACTGTCCTATCATCTGCGGCTGGCGGACGGGACTTACGAAGCTGTCCCTATGGGGATCTTTGAAGTGAGCGAGGCCAACCGGACGGTGCATGTGCTGGAACTGAAGGCTTATGACCGGATGCTCCGCTTTGACCGGGCTTTCAATGGCTTTGAGACCATTGGCACGGCTTACGGGATGATGGCGCTGTGCAGTACCGCCTGCGGGGTGGAACTGGCGCAGAGCCAGGCGGAGATCGAGGCGCTTCCCAACGGTTCGGAACTGCTTTCCATTTACCCGGAGAATGACATTGAGACCTACCGGGACGTACTGTATTTTACGGCGCAGGTGCTGGGCGGGTTCTTCTGCATCAACCGGGAGGGGAAGCTGGAGTTCCGGCAGTATGGGGAGATTCCGGTGATGGAGGTCTTGCAGAAACACCGGTTTTCCAGCAGTTTCTCTGATTTTGTGACGCGGTACACGGCGGTCAGATCCACCAACTTGCGGACACAGATTTCCGAGTATTACGCTCTGGAAGAGGATGACGGGCTGACTATGAACCTGGGAGTCAATCCCCTTCTGCAGTTCGGCCTGGAGGAGACCAGGGCAGAACTGTGCGAGAACATTTTGAATGCCCTATCTAAAGTTAATTATGTACCCTTTGATTCCGATACCATCGGGAACCCGGCGCTGGATCTGGGGGATGTGCTGACCTTTTCTGGCGGGCAGGCGGACGCCCAGCAGATTACCTGCGTGACGTCTTTTACGGTCAAGATTGGCGGAAGGCAGAGCCTGAAATGCGTGGGGAAGAATCCCAGGCTTTCCCAGGCAAAGTCTAAGAATGATAAGAACATCTCCGGGTTGCTCAACCAGATCGAAGCGGGAAAGATCGGGATCCATACTTTTACCAATGCTTCGGAGTATACCATCGGAGAGACGGATGTGCGGATCATCAGTATTGAGTTCGCTTCCAAAGAGGAAAATCACGCCCAGTTCTTCGGGCAGGTGGTGGTGGATGTGGAAGCGCAGGCGGTGGAGAAATCCGCCCAGGCCAGCGGCACCATCGTGATTCCGTTCCCTTCGCCCGGAAGCGGAGCGGCAGGAAATGCTGGAACGGAGGACGGCCCGTCCGGGATGGAAGCGGAAGCCGGGGATGCTGAGGATGGCGCTGCCGGGGAAGAGACCACGGATATTTCCGTGGATGTGAGTCTGCCGGTCACCTGGACGGAAGCCGGGAAGGCGGTCTGCTATGTGACCTTTGAACTGAACAACGCCAAGATCCTGCTCCATCATCCGGTGGAAACCTGGCACAGCGGGAAGCACATCCTGTCTTTGTATTATCCCATTGAAAATATCGTGCCGAACATCACAAATACCTTCAATGTGTACCTGCGGATGGAGGACGGCTCTGGCAGTGTGGAGATCGGGGGCTGTATCGCTTCCATCAGCGGCCAGGCGATGGCTGCCGCAGCGGCTTGGGACGGCAGGATTGACATTGAGGAAACATCGGCACTATTTTCTGTCAGCGGCGGTCTTCAGACAAGGGGCTTTACGGAGACAGTCGATGTTGGGACGATGGAACTGGTACAGAAAAGCTATGCGGATACTATGACGGGAAGGACTGCGGTCGGCGCATTCTGCCGGCCAGTTACACTCACTTAAACAACGGGAGGATTACGATTATGGTTTTGAAAGGCGTTATGACGATTGAACTGACGGATGAGGCTACGGGGGCAGTGGAAACCGTCACGGAAGAAAATATGATCACGGAAGCAGTAAACAACATCCTCGGCCTGAACCCGATGGGGATCTTTTATGCTGCCACCGGGGAATACGACGCGGCAGTCTTGTGGAACGACAGCCTTCTGCCCATCTGCCCCAACATGATCGGCGGTATCCTGCTGTTCTCCAACCCCCTGGAAGAGGATACGGGACATATCTATGAGCTATCCGATAACCTTCCTGTAGCGTATGCGTCCAACGATGTGAATTCCACGGCAAACACCGCCAGGGGAAGCCTGAACCTGACGGAGAGCATGGCCATTGCTAATGGATATAAGTTTGTCTGGGAGTTTACGCCCAGCCAGGGGAACGGGACTATTGCGGCGGTGGCGCTCACCAGTTCCTTCGGAGGACAGAATGCCTATGGGAGTCTTGTGGGGGACGCCAGCACGTTCCTGCAATTAAAAGCGGCGGATATCGGGCCGATCCCGGATGCCAACAAGATGGTACTTTTTGAAGCCGTGGAGATGGATTTCGAGAACAACCTGATCTACTCCATCACTTACGAAAATGACAGCGTCCGAATCCGAAAGCTGCGGATCCCGGTCTTTTCCATCGGGCTGAACGAGCGGCTGGATGATTCTACCTATACCGTTCTGGAGGACGAGGTGCTGACGCCGGATACCTTTGAATTCCTCGGCAGCTATACGAAATATGGGGAGTTCATGGACGGGCAGGACGGGTACTGGTACGGTTTTTCCAATGAGGAAAACTCTTCGGGGGAAGCCGTGATGCTCTGGATCAAAATCTCCAAGACAGACTATTCCTTTACCGAAGGCCAGTGGACACTGTCCAACGCGAAATTGATGGATGTGGGTACCCGCGACCTTGATACCTTTGCGGAACGGAGTGTGAAATGCTGTGTCCGGGGCGGGTATCTGTATGTGCCGGCCTATGACAAGACGGGGATTTACAAGATCAATCTGGCCAACTCCACGGATGTGACACTGATTGAGTTTGGCTTTACATCCGAATGGACGCCTTTATGCGAAACCGGCTCCTGTGAACTGTATCTGACACTTATTGGGGATCTGATCATCGGCGGGGACTTCCAGATCACAGCGGAGGATACGGTGGTCCACACCCAGGGGAGCGCAAGGCTTAATAATGCCGCTACTCCCCTGTTCCAGTATAAGAACTTTCTGGTCGGCTGGGGCGGCAGCTACGGAAATGAGTACCGGACGGCATATCTTCTGACTCCGTACCTGGCGTCCATCAATAACCTCTCGTCAGCGGTGGTAAAGACCGTGGATAAGACCATGAAGATCACCTACACGCTGACAGAGGAGTGAGTCCTGGGGTTAGCAGGTCATTTCGTTCAGGAGCGGTAGCCGTGGGGACTTTCCGCTACAAGGGAAAGTGCTTGGAGATCCCCGTTCAGGCTTTTTTGGAGTTTGCGGATGGATGCAGATTTGGCTGCAAGTTCCTTTTTAAGTTGTTCCCTCCGGCAGTCAGCCAGTTCCTCCTCCGTCATCTGTCGGATACGGATGGAACCTTCGTCATACTCTACTACGATGGTGCTGCCGATGGAAAAGCCAAGCTCTTCAAGCCATCTGCCCTCCATCTGGATCTTCGGGACCTGGGTGTAGGAGCCGCCGGTGCAGCGGCTGGTGTATGCTACTTTGATGTTTTTCTGCTTCATGGGCGTACCTCCTTGTGCGGTTTACGGCGGCTTTTCCTGGAAAGCCAGCAGGCATCGTGGTTTCGGATCTGGCTGAGACAGCCGGAAAGCGTGGCTTCGTGGCCATGCTCGTGATAGGGTGTTCCCCTGCGATGGGTGTGGTAGATCAGACAGCTTCTGAAATGCGGGTACTCCTGCAGCAGGATGTGCCAACAGTGGCCGGTATTCCTTGACTGGAGCGTAAGGGTGCTTCCGCCGGACGCAATGACGGAAAAGTATCCGGCATCAATGTTTTTCAGTTCCTTCGCAGTAAACATTTTTGACCTCCTTCCTGCGGTTTTTGTGATTGTATCTATCACTCTGCCCGGCAGGAATAGCAACCTAATTCTGTGCCATAAACTGCACAAATCTTTACCCGCAGAATTGTGCGGGAAGGCACTGTATATAGAAACTTACAGACGGGCGCTCTTATAGGGCGTCCTTTTTCGTTCAGGAAAGAGAGGGATTTCGTTATGAAAGAATTCTGGAACACCATCCAATTCATCTTTACCGCTGTGGGCGGCTGGCTTGGGTACTTCCTTGGCGGCTGTGACGGCCTGCTTTATGCGCTCATCGCCTTTGTGGCGATCGACTACATCACGGGTGTGATGTGCGCCGTCATCGACAGGAAGTTATCCAGCGCGGTCGGCTTTAAAGGGATCTTCCGCAAGGTGCTGATCTTCCTGCTGGTTGGCATTGCAAACATCATCGATGTGCAGGTGGTCGGCACCGGGGCGGTCTTACGGACAGCGGTGATCTTTTTCTACATCTCCAATGAAGGCGTGAGCCTGCTGGAGAATGCAGGGCATTTGGGGCTTCCCATCCCGGAAAAGATCAAAACGGTATTAGAGCAGCTCCATGACAGGGCGGAAAAAATAGAAACGGAGGAGAAATAGATGAAGCTTGTACAGAGTATTTTAACGAAAAATCCATGCTATACGGCGGGGAGAAAGATTACGGTGAAGGGGCTGATGCTCCACTCGGTGGGCTGTTCCCAGCCCAAGGCATCCGTGTTTATCAATTCCTGGAACAGCCCGTTCTATGATAATGCCTGTGTGCATGGGTTTATTGATGGGAATGACGGGACGGTATATCAGACCCTTCCCTGGAACCACCGGGGCTGGCACTGCGGCTCCGGAAACAAGGGCAGCGGGAACAATACCCATATTGGGGTGGAGATGTGCGAGCCTGCCTGCATCAAGTACACGTCAGGCGCAAACTTTACTTGTTCCGACCTGACCACGGCGAGAGCTGTGTCGGAACGCACCTATAAGGCGGCGGTAGAACTGTTCGCCATGCTGTGCAGGCAGTATAACCTGAACCCGACCGCCGACGGCGTGATCATCAGCCACCGGGAGGGGCACAGCCGGGGCATCGCATCCAACCACGGCGACCCGGAGCATCTCTGGACGCAGCTGGGCATGGGCTATACGATGGATACCTTCCGCCGGGCAGTCAAGGCGGCGATGGATAAAGGCTCTTCTTCGGATACTGGCGGCTACACCAGGATCATGGGGACCGCTGTGGCCACGGCGGAACAGATGGAAACCTACATCAAAGCCAAAAACCCGCAGGTCCCGCAGAGCGTCCTGGATATGATCCCGCTGTACCTGTCCGAGGGAAAGACAGAGGGCGTGCGCGGGGACATTGCCTTCGCGCAGTCCTGTCTGGAGACCGGGAACTTTACCTTCTCCGGCTCTGCGGTCACACTGGAACAGAACAACTTTTGTGGGATGGGCGTGACGAGCAACGGGATGAAGGGCAATTCCTTTGACACGCCGCAGTTTGGCATCCGGGCGCAGATCCAGCACCTGAAAGCGTATGCCTCCATTGATACCTTGAAAAATCCATGTGTTGACCCACGATTCAAATATGTTGCCAGGGGCAGTGCGGAATATGTGGAGTGGCTCGGCCAGCAGGAAAATCCTCAGGGGAAAGGCTGGGCGGCCGGCGCCGGGTATGGGGAGAAAATCCTCACGATTTTAAAGAATATCTGCGGCACGGCAGGCGGGGCTTCTGGGACTGCCGACACCTGGTATCGGGTCCGCAAGACCTGGGCGGATGCCAAGTCGCAGATCGGAGCCTTCCGTGTTCTGGAGAACGCAAAGAACTGCGTGGATAAGAATCCGGGATATAG
>DBFBJF010000182.1:0-3915 GCA_048203265.1 Candidatus Merdiplasma sp. | reverse complement strand
CTTTATATCTTATCAAGGAAAAATTCTCTCATCAAGCGGATTTTTATCAGAACCTGTCAAAATCCTCCTGCGTTGCCACCACCGCATACTTATGCTCATCGTTCCGGCTCTCCACATACATATCGTTCACCATCCCGATGGTCAGCAGATCCAGATCCCGGATGGACAGCCCCAGCTGCACGCACCGCAGGAGGAACAGGGGCGTTGTCATTTCCCGGTCAGTCGGGCGAAGTTTTTTTTAGCCTGCACATCCGTCTGGGTGTTCAGCCCCCACAGTTCAATGATCTGTGGCAGCACCTGATAGATGGAAAAGGTGTTGAACCCATCCAGCCATTCCTCCGGCGTATCCGGGATGGACGGATCCGCATGCTTCGCCATCACATAGGCGATGTTCTCAAACATTTCCAAAGAGAACAGGTCCAGGTTGGAATTCTCCGGATCATTCTTATCAATCCCCTTTTCCAGATCCCGCAGGTCCTTATAAATATCCCGGTGGAACCGCATCCGGTAGATCCGGGGGATAGCGGCGGAGGCCTTAAAAGGAACCTCCTGCCCGTCAATCGTGATATTCCGTTTCATGCTCATAAGGTTTCCCCTCCTGTCTCATCATCCGTCCCCTGTTGGCCGGACTGCTGCGTCCCGGAGGTATCCGGCGTCACCTCCGGCAGATACACTGCTGTATACCACCCCGTATAAACAGTATCTGTGGTGCTGTCCCCGGTACGGGCCTTCACATACCCATTAGCCAGGGGCGCCGCCGTGATGGCCAGCGTTTCCGTCTGCACCTCGATCTCCTCCTCATTGGTCGCGGACTCAATGTTGGGTCTGGCCGCAGAGCAGTTATACAGCACATGGCGGATCTTCTTCACATCCCCGTCAAATTCAAAAAGCAGGGCGAAGTTCGCCGTCTCCACGTTGGCGCTCTCCACCAGCACGCTGTTGTCATCCAGAGATTCCTTCAGCACATCCGTCCGAAAGCTCTCCGGCACCATGGCAAGTTCCAGATCCCCTTCATAGCCCATGTTGTTGGAGATTGTATAATAGGCGTACCCATCCGCGTAAAAATTGGACGGCTCGCCGTTGGGTTCCAAGGACAGGGATACCGCACCCGGCATAGCCACCGGCGTCCCAAAGGTCACCTCCCCGTCATCATCTACTGTAATCAACGCGTAATGCACGTTGCAGATATTAAATTTTACCTTATTCTTCTTCGCAGACATTTCCTGCTCCCTCCATTTCCTTATCCGTCCTGCCCTGCGCTTTCCCCGCCTGCCGGCATCTCAAACATATACAGGACTTCATACAGCTTTTCGCTGTCGATCCAGGTCTCCGATTTCTCATAAAAAATACCGCAGGCATCCAAAGCATCTTCCAGCTTTCTCTCCGCGGCTAAGTCCTTCTGGTCCGTATATAATTCCACCCGCACCTCGCTGATCCGGTAATAAACCTTTCCATCCGCGGAAAAGTTATCGCTCCCCGGCAGCAGGTAACAGAGGAACGGCGGATCCGGCGCCTCCCCTTCCGCGAAATGGTCATAAGCATAGGGGAAGCCGGTGCTTTTCAAAATATCCAGAAGTTTATCCATGTCTCAGGCTCCTTTCGATCTCTTCTTCCAGCTGCCGGATTCCCTTCTCCTCCGCCGGGGCGATATGGGCTTTGCCCTCCACCCGTCCGCCGTCCCGTTTTGCATGGCCATACTCCAGCAGATGGGCCAGCTGATAGCGGTTTTTGGAATGGACAGTCAATGTCAGGCTGTTGGATGTCTCTTTTGTCTTTTTCACCGCCCAGCTTTTGGCGTAATCCCCGGTATCCTTCGGGGCGTTGGCACGGATCTCCTTCCTTACCGTCTCCCCGGCATCCCTGACCGCCTGCTTCACATCCTCGGCAGCCAGATCCGCGTATTCCTCCAAAGTCTCCATAACAGCGTCCGCCAATTCCCCGATCTGTACCGTCTGTCCCATGGTCACCGCCTCGCTTTCTCACACCGGAACTTCAGCGCTTTCTTCTTATAGTTCATGTGGTCCACAGCCGCGATGTTGTAGATTTCCCCTTGAAACAGGATACGGAAACCGTCCGCTGTCACCTCCGCCGCCCGTTTGCAGAAACGGATAGTAAAAGCAATGTCAGAATCTACGACCGTCAATCCGGCGGCAGCCTTTTCCCGCCCGCCTTCCCCGCTGACCGTGGCATGACAGGTATAATAATCCTCCCAGACATTTCTTCGGTTTCCGATATCGTCCGCAACGACGGAGTTTTTCTGGAAGGTCACTTTTACATTCAGAAGAGCGATCTCCATCAGAACGCCTCCTTCCGGCTGCCGAAGAGCAGAGAGCGCAGCGTCAGGACCAGGGCATGGTGGTCAGCTTCCTCCCGGTGTTCATACAGATAGGCCACGGTATACATCACCGCCGCTTTTCCGTTTTCTGCCTCCTGCAGGCCGCTTTCCTCGTCCGTCCGCAGGATATCCATGCACATCCGCTCCGCTGACGCCAAAAGCGTGGTGATCAGCCCATCGTCTTCATCGTCATCCACCCGGAGATAATTTTTCATTTCTTCCAGCGTCACCATCATCCCATTGCCCTCCTTCCTTACCGGCGGCGCCCCTACATAAAAAGACGCCGCCCGCTTTTTCCCATCAGAACTATCAAGCGCTGGCCTTCTGCGCCAGTACCTTCACCGCTTCAGACAGCACCAGCTTCCCATCCACCCTCTGGGATCCAAGGAAGCCCACCTGGCCGTTGGCGGCATACAGTTCATTCAGCCGCTTAAAGGAACGTCCCTGCCGGTCCGCGATCCAGTAATAGCTGAAATCGCCGAAGGCAATGGTCTTTGCCCCCGCCGCGATCACCGGCATATAGGCGGAGGTCTTCACCGGCCTGCCAAGGATCGTGTCCGGCGTACCGGCCGCAAGGGAAGGCTGCCACAGGTACTGCCCCGTGGAATCCTTCAGTTTCCGCACCGCCTTGATGGTGGAATCGTTCAGCACCCATACCGCCTTCTTCCGGTACGGGGATTTCAGGGAATAGAACAGGTCCATCAGCTCATCTGCTGTTACCGCCGTAGAAGACGCAGCTGTCACCCCGGTCTGGGCGCCGCCGGTGGCCGCAAGGATGCCCAAAGGCTTCCCGGAACCGTCCCCGCTAAAGAACGCCTCTTCCTCCTTCGCCCCGATCCGGCGGGCAAATTCCTTCGCGATATAGGATTCCAGGTCAAAGACGCTGTCGTTTAAAAGTTCCTCGGACACCTTGATCATGGTACCCACTTTGTATGCTCCGATAGATACCTGGCCAAAGGAATCATCACTCTCCGTATAGGCCCCTTCCTCATCAATCCAAGAGGCCGTCCCTTTCGTTGCCACCACCGGGATCTTCCGGTCGCCGCTGGAAGTGCGGATCACGTTTGCCAGCTGGCGGAACACGTTTTCCTCTTCCAGGGCTTCCACCAGAGTGCGCTCATACTCATCCGGCACCAGGTACCCGCCCTCGGAATCCGTTCCTTCCTCCAAAGCATTGACCACACTGGGAAGCGGCACCTTGGAGCGCATGGCGTTCCAGAAGTTGGCCTTGTATTCCTCCGAAGCCCTCCCTGTCTTTTCCTTTCCCGCGCCGCCGGATGCCGGACGCCCGGTCAGGGGCGTATTCACCGGCTGGGACAGTTCCCTCTCAAAGGCTTCCTGCCGCTCCATCCGGGCAATCTCTTTTCCCAGATCCGTGATTTCCTGCTCCATGCGGGTATAGGCGGCGTCATCCTCCGCAGACAGCACACCTTTTTCATTCCTGTGGGAATCCAGAAAGGCTTTCGCCGCCTCCCACGCCTTCGCCCTCTTTTCTCTCAGTTCTAAAATCGTCATCGTCATGTCCTCCTCTAATTCTTCAATAAATTCAGCCGCTCGTAGAGACTGTCTACGCTGCGGCC
>DBFBJF010000181.1:0-4581 GCA_048203265.1 Candidatus Merdiplasma sp. | reverse complement strand
GGGAGTCACATTGGCATTGAAAATATGAAATATCGGCTGAGATACCTTCGTGGCCAGAGACACAAGCTTCAGGTGAACAGTGAGGTGGGAGTGGGAACCGAGATTACACTGCGAACCGGGTGGAGAAAGAAGGAGTAAGATGAAAAGAGAGGTTTGACAGCGGGGATCGGCGCGGTGCTGCTGCTTATCATTGTTATATCCGTATATGGAGCACAGAGGAAGGACCCTGTTCCGGTGATCGGAGTTTTGATGTGGGATGACGGGACGGAGCTGTCCCAGACTGCCTTTGAATATTTGGACTGGATGGATGGGATACTGGATGCGGATGTGAAGGTGATGCGCATATCCTGGAAGAATGATTTGGCTGAGATGGTGGAAAACTTTTGCCAGGAGGGCGGCGATGTGCTGATCAATGTTGTGTCACAGGATTTTCCTGAGATTATGCAGATCTGTGAGCAATACCAGGTATATCTTCTGCAGATGTGGGAGATGAGCATGGATACAGACATTCTGGAAAAAGCTATGAATCATCAATATTTTCTCGGCTGCATCCTGAGTGATGACGATGATGCCGCGGACAAGATGGCGAAAGCGCTGAACGGCGAGAGCAGCGAGGAGATCGCCATCCTGACCTATAATTATGAAAACAATATGAGCGATGCCCAGCAGCGAAGAAATCTCAGTTTCCGGAAAGCTCTGGGCGAGCGGGAACCGGCGGCCAATCTGGAGATCTACAGCTTTGATGAGGGAATCCGCTATCTGGCCAGGCTGAATGAGCGGATCGATGGCCTGCTGATGAGCGAGCGGCTGATGGAGTACTCGGTTCAGACGGCAAAGGAGATCATGGGAAAGGAAGCCATAAAATTTGCCTATTTTGACGTGAACGAATTCAGCCTGGAGGATTTGGAGGAAGGGTCGCTGGCGATGGTGGCCTGCGGACAGCAGAATGTGGTGGAGCTGGCAGTGGCCTATGCAGATGCCTTTGTGGAGAATGGAAAGTGCTGGGAGGAGAAGCTGATGCTGGAATGTCCTTACATTTACCTTACCTCCCCGGAAGAATATAACCGCTACCAGGAGTTCTGTGTGGCGGAACCGGCCTACTCAGAGGCGATGGTGTCCAGGCTGGTGGACAGCCTGGAAGACGGGACCGGACTGCTGGAGGAATATGCCAAAAGCTACAGCCTGTCCTGGCTGGAGGAACAAAAAAGCAGTGAAAACGGCGTCACGGTTTCAGATATTTCCCCAGAGTGATTCTGCTGGCCGCCGGCGAGAGAAATTCCTGAGTGGAGAGCATAGATTTTTGCTGCTGCGCCAGCTCCTCATGCTCAAAGCGCAGGCGGTACTGGCGCGGAGAGCAGCCAAACTGCCGCAGAAAGCCCTTATTGAGATATTTGATGTCAGAAAAACCGCAGGTGATGCTGATATCCAGAAGAGAAAAGTCCGTCAGAAGGAGAAGCTGGCGGGCTTTTTCGCATCTCATTTTCATTACATAGGACTGAAAGGACATGCCGAAAACGGATTTGAAAAAGTGGGACAGATAACTCATGGTCAGGCCCAATTCATCCGCCAGGTCAGTGAGGAGCAGTTTCTCGGAGTAGTGGTTATCAATATAGCTGCTGATTTTCCGGATGCGCTGGGCCTTAACGGCAAAGCTTTGCCGGCTTTTCTCCGATATCCGGTCACGGGGCAGATAGGAGAGAAGTCCTTCAAAAAACAGGCAGATCAGCCCGGCACACCGCAGTGGGGCGGCTTCCTCCTGGGAAAAATAGGCGGCGGCAATATCCAGAAAGGCCCGCCGCAGAAAAGCGGCATTTTCCTCCTTTTGCTCATCCTGCGGCGAGACGGAGGGGATGGAAAATTCCATATGTTCCATCTGGGGAAAAACAGTGGAGAAGAAGGCAGGGGAAATCTGAAGAGTCAGGATTAGGGCCGGCTGGCCGGCAGCCAGCTCGTGGCTCTCCAGGGGATTGACTACCCAGAGGCAGCCTTTTTCGTAGGTGTATTCTTTGTCCCTGGAGAGCAGCTTTACAGTGCCGTCCAGGAGAAGACATATCTCAAAATCGCTGTGCACGTGGGGCGTGCGGTAGAGCAGATTCACCAGAAAAACCTTGTAGTCCGCCGCCTCGTGGGAGATCACTTCAAATTCATGTTCCATTCCGTTCACCTCCTTTGCCAGTATACAAAATCCCACCGGATAATGCAAGCGAAAGGGCCTTATTGTCCACCGGGCGGGCTCATCCTGCCGGGCGATAAAAAGCTAATTTGTCGTATCCCGAACATGAATTAATCCATGAAAAAAGTCATGCCATGCCATATAGTAGGATTATGGAAATGAGGAAGAGAGAAATGGCAGGCTGGCTGTGAATAGTAATACTATTTATAATCAGAAGGAGGTTGAAAACATGAGCAGCAAATTAACCTATGGAATGGTGGGAGGAGGCCCCGGGGCCCTCATTGGAGACGCTCACAGAAGGGCGATCGCGCTGGACAGTTCCGCCCGCCTTGCGGCAGGGTGCTTTTCCAGAAGTCCGGAGAAGACAAAGAGCCAGGGAGAGACTCTGGGCCTTGATCCCTCCAGATGCTACACCAATTACCGGGAGATGGCCGAGCAGGAGGGAAAGCGGGAGGATGGAATTGATTTTGTGGTGGTTGTTACGCCGAACGACACTCACTATGAGATCTGCAAAGCCTTCCTGGAGGCCGGCATCCACGTGGCCTGCGACAAGCCTCTGACCACGGACAGCGCCAAGGGGGAAGAACTGCAGAGATTGGCCCGGGAGAAGAATCTGCTCTTTATGGTAACTTATACTTATATGGGACATGTGACGGCCAAGTACATTCGGGATTTGATTAAGAACGGTGAGATTGGACAGATCCGCACCGTCATGGCGGAGTATCCCCAGGGATGGCTTTACAATGAGAACGACTGGGGCGGCAAGCAGGGAGAGTGGAGATGTGATCCAGCCAGATCCGGAAAGGTGAACTGCCTGGGCGACCTGGGCACCCATGTGGAGAACGCGGTGGCTACCATGACCGGTCTGAAGATCAAGAGGGTTCTGGCCAAAATGGATGTGGTGGTCCCGGGAAGAAAACTGGATGACAATGACCAGATTCTTGTGGAGTACGAGGGAGGGGCTACCGGGGTGAACTGGACCTCCCAGTTTGCCATCGGATGCGACAACAGCCTGCGGGTGCGCATCTACGGCTCCAAGGGAACCATCCTGTGGTTCCAGGAAACTCCAGAGGAAATCACCCTGATCAAGGAGGACGGCATTGCCCGGATCATTAAGCGGGGCTACGGTGCTGTGACGCCGGATGCGGCCAAGTACGGAAGGCTGCCTGCCGGACATCCGGAGGGATGGCTGGAGGCTATGGGGAATCTGTATGACAGTTTCACTCAATGTGTACAGGCCGCAAAGGATGGTACCTTTACAGAGGATATGATTGATTATCCCACCATAGACGCAGGTGTGCAGGGACTGAAATACGTGGAGGCGTGCCTGGAGAGCAATGAGAAGAGAAATATCTGGGTGGACCTGCAGTAAAATCAGCGTCCATATGAAAATCCATCACAAGAAAGCGAGGAGAACAGTATGGCAAGACCAGTGACAATTTTCACAGGGCAGTGGGCGGATCTTCCCATGGAGGAGATGTGCAGGACGGCGAAACAGATGGGCTATGAGGGCCTGGAGATCGCGTCCTGGGGACAGATTGATGTGGAGAAGGCGGCCCGGGATGAGAGCTATGTAAAAGAACTGAAGGGTATGCTGGAACAATATGGATTGGGCTGCTGGGCGATCGGTATGCATCTTCCGGGGCAGTGCGTGGGAGACGCGGAGCAGTGGGCCTACGATCCGCGGCTGGACAATTTTGCTCCCTCTGCCCTGGCAGGCAAGCCGGAGGAGATCAGGGCCTGGGGAATCCGGCAGATGGAGTGCGCGGCCAGGGCTGCAGAGAATATGGGGGTGAAGGTGGTAACTTTCTTTATGGGATCACCGATCTGGAAAATGTGGTACTCCTTCCCTCAGACATCGGAGGAGCAGGTTGAGGCGGGGTATCAGCGAATCAAGGAGCTTTGGTCCCCCATCATGGATGTGTACGATGAGTGCGGGGTAAAGCTGGCTCTGGAAGTGCATCCCACAGAGATTGCCTACGATTACTGGAGTACCAAAAAACTGCTGGAGACCTTTGACTACAGACCTACGCTGGGCATTAATTTTGATCCCAGCCACCTGATCTGGCAGGGGCTGGATCCGGCCATGTTCCTCTATGATTTCGCTGATCGTATCTACCACGTGCACATTAAGGACGCGAAATTGAATCTGAACGGGCGCAACGGAATTTTGGGATCGCACATTACCTTTGGCGATCAGAGAAGAGGATGGAATTTTGTGTCTCCCGGCCATGGGGATGTGGACTTTGACAATATTATCCGGGTGCTCAATCAGATTGGATACGACGGACCTCTGTCCATCGAGTGGGAGGACAGCGGCATGGAACGGATTTTCGGCGGAACGGAGGCCTGCGAGTTTACGAAACAGATCAATTTTTCCCCGTCCGATGTGGCGTTTGATGATGCAC
>DBFBJF010000180.1:0-7217 GCA_048203265.1 Candidatus Merdiplasma sp. | reverse complement strand
CCAAAAAGGCCATGGCCCCCAGAGAGTGCAGGGATGTGCTGCCGGAACACAACCAGGGCATTCCTCTGGTTCCCCAAATCCTCACCAACCGGGCAGAGGACTTTCTTCGGGCCTGCCAAAGTCTGAAGGAATACGGTTATCAGGAGGTGAACCTGAATCTGGGCTGCCCCTCCCGCACAGTGGTTTCCAAGAAAAAGGGCGCCGGTTTTCTGGCCTATCCGAAAGAGCTGGATGCCTTTCTGGATAAGATTTTTTCCGGAACAGATCTGCCCATCTCCGTCAAAACCCGAATCGGCATGGAAAGCCCGGAAGAATTTGGCCCCCTGCTGGATCTCTTCAACCGCTATCCCATAAAAGAGCTGATCATTCACCCCAGGGTTCAAGCCGATTATTATAATCATCACCCCAATCTGGAAACCTTTGCCTGGGCCCTCGGGCAGGCAAAGGCTCCCCTGTGCTACAACGGCGATCTGTTTACCGGGAAGCTGTTTGAGGACTTCACCCGGCGTTTTCCCGGCGTCAAGACGGTAATGATCGGCAGAGGGCTGATCCGAAACCCGGCCCTGGTCCGGGAACTGCAAGGCGGCGAACCGCTGACAAAGGGACAGCTGGCCGCCTTCCTGGATGACCTGTTAAAGGAATATGAGATGGTTCTGTCCGGGGAACGTCCGGTTCTGTTTAAGATGAAAGAACTGTGGTTTTATATGGGAAGCCTGTTTGAGGGCGGCGAGAAATGCCGGAAGAAAATCAAGAAAGCCCAGCGGCTGAGCGAATATAAAGAAGCGGCGGCAGAATTATTTTCCGCCGCCGAACTGAAAAAGAGTCTTTCTGCTTTCGATGTGTGACCTCAGATATCCTTTCCCTTCGTTCCAATGAAGTGAACCACAAAGGGAATAAACTGAGTAATCAGCGCCACATACCCCAGGTAGGAATATCCCTTGCTCACCACTGCCATCAGGCCGAACTGAGCGATCGCAAAAGACAGGAACGTAAACAGCAGGGTAAAAATGGCATTGCGTGTCAGATGTCCCTGCTTTTTGGCCTTCTCAGATCCCATCCGGCGCTCCACCGCATTCACGCACCGGGTTACAATCCCGGAGATCATGTTTACAGCAGTGGACACCGAGCCCAGAATAATCAGCAATGAGATGATGGGTGTCAGAACACCGGCTCCCACACCATTCTGCACCAGCACCAGCATAGGTACGGAGGCTGTGGCCAGCTCCGCCACGTAGGCCACGGCCAGCAGTCCCACGATGGACAGCTCCATGGCAAAGAAGTTCCACACAAACATCCAGATGGCCGCCCGGTTGATCTGCTTCACATCCGTCACCGGCTCCACATGGTGGTACATGACATTCACAGCGGAAATCTGAAACAATGCGTACAAAATAGCCGACCACAGAGCCGGTCCAAAGGCTCCGCTCTCATGGGAGAGCACGCTCATCTCCCCCGCGCTCATTCTGCTCACTGAGGCAGTGATGCTGTCCCACTGAGCGATGATATTGGGCACCAGCACCAGTACCAGTCCCACAATAATCAGCACACTGAGCGTGGATGCACACTTACGCACCACATTGGTTCCGAACAAAGCCACAAAGAAAATGAAAGCAGCCACCACCAGAGTGCAAAGCCAATAGGGAATCCCAAACAAAGTCTCCAGCGTAGATCCGCCGGTGGCGAAGGCCGCCGCTGAAGCGGTTCCGATCATGATCAGATAACAGATTTCATTCAAATTGGACATTACATATCTGGTCTTTCCGTACAGACTGTCGGAAAAACTGCGGTAATCGTAAGTCTTGTGCTTGTAGGCATAGCGCATGCCGTACCAGTAAAACAGGGAATACAAGCCCTGGGTCAGCAGCGGCAGAACCAGGCACCAGATGCCGTAATTAATAAAATATTGATAAATCTGGGCCCCTGAGGCGAAGCCTCCCCCAAACTGGGTGGTAAAAGCCACAAAGGCGATGCCCATGGCCAAAGGCATTTTGCTCTTGTCCACAAGCAGAGATCTCTTCTTGCTCATTTTCTTTGCCTCTGTTTCCTTTTATTTATTGAACTCAATCACCTTTCCCGGATTCAGGATCAGCTTGTCATCAAACGCCAACTTGATCGCCTTGTACAATTGAATCATTCTGGGGCCCACAAACTCCTCCAAAAATTCCAGCCGGCCATTCCCGATGCCATGCTCTCCTGACAGCTGGCCGCCCAGCTCCTTGGACAGCGCGTAAAGTTCTTTTAAGCTGGCCTGAGTGGCACTCTTCCATTCCTCATCGCTCATGGAGGCATCCCGCAGCATCTCTGTGTGAATATTTCCATCACCGCAGTGTCCGCAGGGCTCTACCCGGATACCATGGGAAAGGGCAATGCGCTTGGCCGCCTTCACATACCCCGCGATCTGGGACCGGGGCACCACCACATCACATTCCTCCTGGGAGACGGAATCCGCCTTCATCCCCTCCAGGATGGCGCCTCTCACCCCCCAAACCGTTCCAGCCCGTTCCGGGGTATCCGCGATGCAGCAGTCGTATGCTCCATTGTCCAGAGCAGCCTTGGCCGCTGCCTCCACAGCGCTGTCCAGCTCCTGCTTGCTGGAAGCATCATACATAACAATCAGCACTGCCTCTCCCTGTTTTACCGGGAACTGTTTGTTCAGATTCCGCTCCACAATCTCAATCAGCTCCCGCTCCAAAAACTCAATAGCCGTGGGAATAAAAGGCAGCTCCAGTACCTTGGGCACCATGTCCGCGCAGGCTTCCAGGCTGTCAAAGGGCATCACCAGGGTACAGGAGCAGGTGGGCGCCGGAAGAAGCTTTAAGGTTACCTCCGTCAAAATACAAAGTGTTCCCTCCGACCCGATTACCAGATCCTTGATGTCATAGCCTGTGGTATTTTTCACCACATTGGAAGAAAAATTCATAATGGATCCATCAGGCAGAACCGCTTCCATACACCTTACAAAATCTCTGGTCAGTCCATAACGGACTGCCTTCATGCCTCCGGCATTGGTGATCACATTTCCGCCGATGGAAGCCGTCTTCTCTCCCGGATCCACAGGGTAGAACAGTCCCTCCGCCGCTGCCGCTGCCTGGACATCCAAAAGGAGAGCCCCCGGCTGTGCAGTGATGGTCTGGTTTTTGTGATCCACCGGGAAAATCCGGTTCATACGCATCACGGACAGCATGATCCCGCCATATTTGCAGGTAGCGCCTCCCGCCAGGCCCGTTCCTGCCCCGCGGCACACCACGGGAATATTTTTCTCATAGGCGTAGGCCATAATGGCGGAAACCTCCTCCTTATTGATCACTTCCACATAAAGCTCCGGCGGAAATACGCCGTACTCGGGCATCTCATCCCGGTAATATTCTTTTGCGATCTCCTCTCCCACCCATACACGGTCGTCTGCTGTCACCGAACGAATATAGGCAAAGTCCGCCTCATCCATTTTTTTATAGGGATATGCCATCTTCTTCAGTCCTCCTTCCGGTTCTTCAGCAATTCTGTCAGTCTGGGCACAACCTGATACAGGTCATCCACCAGGCAATAGTGGGCAATCTGAAATATCTGGGCCTCCGGATTCTGATTGATGGCAACGATACACTCAGATCCGTTCATACAGGAAGTAAACTGAATCGCCCCGGACACTCCGCAGGTGATAATCAGCTTGGGCCGCACGGTTCTTCCCGAAAGTCCGATCTGATGGGCGGTATCGCCCCAGCCATTTTCCACCATGGGACGGGTAAAGGCAAGCTGTCCGCCCAGGGTCTTTGCCAGCTCCCGGCACAGGGCCACGCCGGTCTCGCTCTGAGCACCCCGCCCGGCCACCACGATCACGTCTTCCTCTTCCAGGCTCTTTTTCTTTTCCAATACTTCAGAGGAGATCACACGGATTCGGGAATTCAGCATTTCCTCCCCCACATGGCAGATCACCACCTCGCCGTCAGGATTCTCCACCCTGGCAGCGCGGTCCATCACCCGGTAACGCACAGTAGAAAACTGGGGTCTTGATTTCGTGATGGCGATCTGCGCCATAATATTTCCCCCAAAAGCCGGGCGTATCTGAATCATATCCGTATCCTCTTTGATATCCAGCTGGGTACAATCCGCAGTCAGCCCGGTGTGAAACCGGGTGGACAGCCGCGGCGCCAGGGAGCGTCCCAGTTCCGTAGCTCCGATCAGCACTGCGCTGGGTTTCACAGCCGCGATGCAGTCAGCCACCGCATCCGTATAGCAGTCCGCACGGAAAAAGGCAAACGCCTCATGCTCATAGACAAATACTTTATTCACTCCGTATTCCAGCAGCTTCTGACCATTGCGGGCGGTTCCCTCTCCTCCCACGATCACGCAGTTTACCTGGAAGCCCACCTTGGGCGCCATCTTTCTGGCCTCGCCGATCAGTTCATAGACCACCGGGTGTATTTCTCCCCTCTCCTGCTCTGCGAAAATCAGGAAGTCTCTCCACTGATTCTTGTCCACCTCATAGGCTCTCTGCTCAAACTGAACCGCCTGCGCCGGGCACTGCCTTACGCAGAGCCCGCACATGCGGCAGGAATCGTCCACCACGATCCCCTGTTTCTCCATCTTCAGAGAGCCGAAGGGACATACGTCCACGCAGTTTCCGCAGAGGGTACATTTCTCCGCGTCAAATGTTAAAAATTCCATGTCTTTTGCCCCCTCAGATTATTTTCTTTCCTGTCAGAATGTCAAACAGCTTCTCCGCTTTCTGTCCCGCATCGCCCTCCAGATACACCTGCCGGTCTATACTGGGAGGCGCAAACATGCGCTCCACGGTGGTGGGAGATCCCACCAGGCCGTAGCGGCTCATATCCTGGTTGGGCAGGTCTCCAAATCCGAGAACCCGCACACCCTTTCCCTCTGTCTTTTTCTTCAGCCGATAGGAAGGAAGCCGGGGTACACAGCTGTCCTTGTCCACAGTGATCAGACAGGGATACGGAATTTCCGACACCTGGGTCACATCCCCCAGCTTCTGCTTCACACAGACAGCTGTATCATCCACCTTCACAACCTCACTGACCCATGCGGCGTGGGGAAGATGCATATGCTCCGCAATGGCAGGCCCCACCTGGGCCGTATCCCCGTCTGTGGTCTGCCTTCCGCATATGATCAAATCAGCGCCGCCCAGCACCTGGATGCCCTGGCAGAGGGTGAAGGAAGTGCTCAGCACATCCGCCCCCGCAAACTTGCGGTCCGACAAAATCACCGCCTCATCCGCTCCCATGGCATAGGCATCCCGCATCATGCTCTCCGCCTGCATGGGGCCCATGGTCAGAACCGTCACGGTTCCGCCTATTTTTTCCCTGATCTGCAGCGCTGTCTCCAGGGCAAACAGATCATAGGGGTTTGTCCTTGTCTCAGTACCCAGGCGCTTCATGGCTCCCGTTTCCGGGTCAATATCCACCTTGGTTCCCGCCGGCACCTGTTTCATACAAACAACAATCTTCATAGCCTTCGTTCCTTTTTGCTTTCGTACTTTATTGCTTTTTCGCTTTAAGCCAACGAATTCATTCTATCATCAAATTATACAAAAGTCTATGGCAACCGACAAATAGTATGTGTCAAGTAATCGTTGGCACTTTTCCTTTTTCTTTTGATGTTTGACTATTTTCTCTTTTTTCTGACTATTTCAAAGGCTCCTTCTCCTAACTTCCATGTCTCCTATGAACAGAACGCTGTCATAAACGCCTTCCTTGATGCCGTTCTCATCGCATTCAGCAATGGCATATGATGGGTGATGACATCAGCATATCTGTTTCCCTTCCCGTCTTTTTTCGGTGCTTTTGCCGCACTCAAGGTCTGCATAATTTCCTGCATCTGCATCGTAAAAATCAAGCCGTCCGTATACCTCTCAATCGTTTCGATCAGTTCCCTGTTCTCTTTTCGGTACAGGGCTTTCGCCATGTTATTCGCTCCGTTTATGGACCAGCGCATCCTTCTGTGCTTCATCCGTAAGGTGATAGCCGTACAATTCTGGTTCTCCTGCACTCCCATGTCCTTATATACAATCCCCGGCTTTGCTTCTGGTATCTTGATCCCCCGTTCCTGATATGGCAGCAGCCCGGCTTTGTTATTTGACAGGTATTCATACAGTTTCTTTGCATCTCTGCTCCGTTTGTCAGCTGCATCGTTGCTTTCCACACTATCCGCATAAATCTGGATGTATTCCAACAGCTCATCCATTTTCCCGGCTTCAAACAATTCGGTTACTGCTTTCTGCGCTTCTTTCTCTTTCAGTTTCCTTTTTATTTCCTGGTAAATGTGAAACCGGTCAAGCTGGAAGATCACTTCGGGATCATACGGTTCTTTGATCCAGCTCCCTCCATCCCCATTCAGTATCCTCTGCTGTATCTCGTCCGCATTATATTTTTTCTCAATCAGGGCCTCCCGTTTCCGGTGGAACTCATCGCTTTTTTCCATCCCCGCCAGCATTGTTTTATTTACCAGACGGCTCCGTTGCCTGCTGCTCCCATCCCATCCTTCATACATTGTAAAGACTTTCATTTCCTGCTTCTTCATCTTTTTATGGTCTTTATCCTGCATGGAGAGCCATACGCCGTCCATCTCTTCAAATAGCACCGGCAGACTCTCCCTGCCTTCCGCCTGTCCAGCTTCCATTTGTTTTACGGCCTGATCTTCTTCCTCACTGATCCGCTCGCCAAGCCTCTGTACCAGGTTCCATGCGCCTCCATGGCTGATGCTCTGGCCGCAGGTTTCGCTGATGGTCTCTGCCGTTACGCGGTAGGGAGATTCGGTAACCGTCATAGCGATTTTTTCTGCCAGGTTTGTAGAGAGCAGCCCGATCTTATCCATGTGCATGGCTTCATCCAGCAGGTACACACAGGCCTTCCTTCCATCCTCCAGCTTCGTCTGGTAGACTCTCCGGGCATAGCTTACTTCCCCATAAACGGTCTTGATCGTAGTCGTCCGTTTTCCCTTGTCCCGGTACTGGCTTTTATCTCTTCCTTCTGCCAGTTCCGCATCATAGTTCTCCAGCATGATCCGGGTGATCTCCTGTGCCAGTTCACAGACATATCTGAAAACTTTCTGCTCCAATGTCTTGAAAGATACCAGCTTTTCCTCTACAATAGATTTCATCATACAGTCTCCTTTATATGTTTTCTCGCAACTAACATCATAAAGAAAAACTGTATGATTGGGAAGTGGGGATTTGCTCTGCTTCCCTTTTTATTTTAGAAGTG
>DBFBJF010000179.1:0-3926 GCA_048203265.1 Candidatus Merdiplasma sp. | reverse complement strand
TTTCTTCCGTGCCATACTGAGTGTGTTCATCCTTTTCTAATCCTTTCCTGTTATCTTATCACACTCTGTGAAAGAAACAAAGTGCGTAAGTTTTGAACTTTCTCTTCTTAAACTTACACACTTTATTTTACACCCTCTTTTTTGCTGTTCGTTTCCTTTGGGTTATCCTTGTTAATCGCCTGTGCCGGGCACTTTTCTGCACAAATTCCGCACATATTACACTTGTGATCTGCCTTTGGTACGAGGCCTGCGCCGCCGGCTTTCTTGTAGGGATGATTTCCCGGGATTTTGAATGCAGGCACATCAAATGGCTTATCATTTATTTTCGCGAGGATTTTTTGGGCAAAGTCCCGCAACTCACTCCTATTTTTTTCGTCTGGACGGCCAGCCGCATATTGATGCATGATCGAATGCTCTGCAATGGCTGCGATCCCGGCGATTACCTGAAAACTGCTCTTTATCGCAGTATCATTCAGTTCAACAAGCGTATCTTCATATGCCCGATTACCATATACACAGACAACCAAGCACATAGCCCCATTGCCATGAATTTTTTCGAGACGTTCGGCAGCCAATGCCGGCACGCGCCCTCCGAAAGAAGGAACAGCAATTACGGCAATCGTATCTTTGTCCAAGGTAATTGCGGCAAAATCCGTTTTAGGGTCGGATAAGTCAACTTTTTCAACAGGTACGCCCCATTCCGCTGTAATAATATCCGTAACCTTTTGTGTCCCTCCCGTGGGGCTGAAAACGATTTGTGTCACATGCATAATAATCCCTCCTGTAATATTTAAATTTACACCGATTATAATCTTTATACGGTGTCATGTCAACATTTACAGGCCGTGATTTTTGTACTATAATGAAATTGTATTTTATAAGGAGAATGAGGTTCTATGCATATCAGTACAAAATGTTCCGTGGCAATTCATTGCCTTCTTTTTATTAACGAGTATGGCGAAAAAACAAAGGTTACCAGTGATCTGTTGTCCCGCTCAACAGGAATTAATGCTGTTACGATTCGGACGATTATGAGCGCTTTGAAGAGAGAGGGAATCATATTGGTAAAATACGGAACAGGAGGGGCAACCTTAAATTGTCCGCCCGGCGAAATTAGTCTATTTCGTGTGTGCGAAGCAATAGATCCTGAGTTTATGTCAAAACTGATCGGGGTTCATCCGGCCCCATCTTCTTTATGTCCTATTGGTCAGAACATTTATACCGTACTGGATCAGTCTTATGAAAAAATACGGGGTGATTTAAAGAAAAGTTTGGAAGAGATCACACTTGAACAGATTGTTTCAGACTATCACAGATGTAATGGATAATCATATTTCACACAGAATTTCCCCATCAGGCAAGAAATCCTTTTCTCCGAGGACTTCACACATCACATTGTAAAAAGACATGAATTTCACTTTAGGAGGACTTCGATAAGTTCTGAGATACATTGAATTTTCCACTTCAGATAGGTTTCCATCACCAGCTCCGGCTTTAAGTTGGCCGCGCTTCCCGTGGCAAGCTTCAGAAAGACCGTCCCCGCATTCACCCCCATCTCATAAATCATGGGGCGGATATCTGTCTGGGTCTCCCCTTTCTTTGTCTCCTTTGTCACGGGGATGGACTTTCTGGCAAAAAATCCCGAGATGTCAGACTGCCAGTCCCCCTGGGGCGCATATCCTTTGCGGAATCGCACGGTGTAGTCCGCCGCCGCCACCAGAGACATGGCCTTTGACGCTTTTCCATCAGGCACCCGGCGAAAATCCAGGATTTCCATTCCTTCCACCATCACCCCGTTTAACTGTTCCAGCGCTTTGGCGGTGGAGATGGGCGTGCGCAGTTCGATATCCACGTACTCTCCCTCGCTGGTGAGGCCTACGCCCAGAGGAGCGGCGAAGGACATCACCATGTGGGGGCTCATGCCCTCAGTAAATTTCACATCGATCCGGGCCCGGCGCAGCGCCTTCTGGAAGTAGCGCATCACATCCAGGTGGCCGATGAACTTCATCGCGCCCCGCTTCGCGAATTTAATTCTTACCTTCAAGACAGACACCTCCTCCGTATCTGGCCGCGCCGCAGCCGGAACATTTTTCTCTGCAGTTTCCGGTCACCTCACCCTTCCGGGCCCGATGCCACTCTCTCAAAAGGAACTGCTTCGTCACTCCGATATCAATGAAGTCCCAGGGGAAGATCTCCTCCTCACTGCGGCTTCGCATGGTATAAAACTCCATGTCGATCCCCGTCACCTCAAAGGCTTTCAGCCATTTCCCATAATCCCAGTATTCCGTCCAGGAATCAAACAGGGCGCCCTGGCGGTAAGCCTCCAGAATCACCCGGGAGGTTTTCCGGTCTCCTCTGGCCAGGAAACCCTCCAGCACGGTCACGTCCGCCTCATGCCAGTGATAGCGGATGCTCTTCTGGTTCAGCATCTCCTTGATCTCATGGTTCACGGTTCTGGCAAAGCCCAGATAATCCCCGGGCTGGAACATGGAGGCCCACTGGAAGGGCGTGAAGGGCTTTGGCACAAAGAAGGAGGTGCTGACGGTGATCTGGCATTTTCCGTTTCGCTCCGCCTTCGGTATCTCATAGTATTTCACCGCGATCTCGTTGGCCAGGTGGGCAATAGCCTTCCGGTCCTCCTCGTTCTCCGTGGGCAGGCCCAGCATGAAATACAGCTTCACCTTGTTCCATCCGCCGTGGAAGGCTTCCTCCGCCCCCTTCAGAATCACTTCTTCCGTCAGGCCCTTGTTGATCACGTCCCGCAGCCGCTGGGATCCGGCCTCCGGTGCGAAGGTGAGGCTGCTCTTTTTCACATCCTGCACCTTTCCCATCACATCCAGGGAGAAGGCGTCGATTCGCAGGGAAGGCAGGGAAATATTGATGTTCTGATCCCGGAATTCATCGATCAGGAAATTGACGATTCCCTCTAATTCAGAATAGTCGCTGGAGCTTAAGGAGCTCAGGGAAATCTCCTCGTGGCCTGTGTTTCTCAGCATATCCCGGGCATTCTCCTTGAGCATCTCCAGGGACCGCTCCCTGGTGGGGCGGTAGATCATTCCAGCCTGACAAAACCGGCATCCCCGGATGCAGCCTCTCTGGATCTCCAGCACCACCCGGTCCTGGGTCACCTTGATAAAGGGCACCACCGGCTTTTTCGGATAGGGGGCGGCGGTCACATCCATGACCACCTGCTTCTCTACCCTGGCCGGGACCCCCTCCTCCCGGGGTGTAAAGGCCTCAATCGTTCCGTCCTCCCGGTAGGTCACCTCATAGAGGGAGGGCACATAGATTCCCGGTATCCGGGAGGCCCGCCGCAGAAATTCCTGTCTGGAGCATCCCTCCTGACGGCACTTTTTGTAAAGGTCCAGCAGTTTATCGTACACGGTCTCTCCCTCGCCGATGTAAAACAGATCGAAAAAGTCCGCCAGGGGTTCCGGGTTGTAGGTGCAGGGGCCGCCCCCGATCACCAGAGGATAGTCCCAGTCATGCCCCGCCTCCATCCGTTCCCGGGCCATCAGCGGGATCTGGGAGAGATCCAGGATCTGCAGGATATTCGTATAGCACATCTCGTACTGAATCGTGATGCCCAGAAAATCAAAGTCCTTCACCGGATCCTGGGATTCCAGGGCAAACAGGGGGATCTTCTCCTCCCGCAGAATCCGGTCCAAATCCACCCATGGGGAGTAAACCCGCTCGCACCACGTATCTTCCCTCCGGTTAAACATATCATACAGGATCTGGATTCCCAGATGGGACATGCCGATCTCGTAGACGTCCGGAAAGCACATCGCAAACCGGATCTCTACCTCTTTTGGGTCCTTCATGACCGCGTTGACCTCACCGCCGATATACCGGGCTGGTTTGTCTACTTTTAACAATATTTGGTCTTTTAAAGCCAGTTTTCTCATGATAAAAAACCTATTTTT
>DBFBJF010000178.1:0-5476 GCA_048203265.1 Candidatus Merdiplasma sp. | reverse complement strand
CTGTTTCTGTCTCCGGTTCCGGCTCGGTCTCTATTTCCGGCTCCGCAGTCGTTTCCGGCTCGGTCTGAGGCGGCTGCGGCTCCGTTTCCGGTTCCGTCTCCGGTTCCAGCGGACGGTCATACATGGTCACCTGCTGGATCTCATAGCTGTCAGTCAGCTCAAAGGTAATGCTCTCCGCCACCTCGTATCCCTGGGGCGCAGTGATTTCTGTCAGCTGGTATCTTCCTGCGCTCAGTCCCCGGATCAGATGGGGTTCATCCCCGGAGATCCACCGTTCCAGTTCCTCCCCCGCCTCATTCTGCAAAATCAGCTGGGCGCCCGGAAGTTCTCCGCCTCCTGTAATATCCTGTTTGGAGATTTCCAGCAGGTTGGGAACGTTGCTGAGCTTCATGCCCCACACCGCCTGTCCCTGGATACGCCCAAGAGAATCCACCTGTATCTCATAGATTTCCGGATCCAGCACGTATCCGGGCAAAGTTTCAGTCTCCTGGATGCAGTAGACCGTATTCTGCTTCAGATGATCAAAGCGAATCCTCCCGTTTTCATCGGTCACAGCAAAGCGCTCACTCCCCGCCTGCGCTGTTTCTGTTCCATCGCCGGGCTCTCCCGCTGCCTCATCGCCGGAGTCCCCTGCTTTTTCTGTTCCATCGCCGGGTTCTCCCGCTGCCTCATCACCGGAGTCCCCTGCTTCTTCCATCCCCTCGGTTTCCTTTTGCGTGTCATCTTCCCCGTCACTCTTCCAGGCGTCTTCCGTCGCATCTTCCGGGGCGGTTTCAAGTACGCCGGAGGGTTCTTCCTGTCCCTCTTTCTCCCACAGGCGGAAACTCACTCCGGCCAGACAGGCGCCGCTCTGGCCGTCTGTCTTCTCAATCTCCAGGGCCGTCATCTCATTTTCCACCGAAAGACTGCAAAGGATGATCCCCTCCTCTGCCCCAGGCTCCAGCACTGCCTGGAAAACTTCTTCCGTGGAGGCATAATATTGCCCCGGCTGCACTTCTCTCACCTCATAGGTTCCCAGATACAGCTCACGGCTCTGGGCTGTTCCTTCCTCATCCGTCGTTACTCTATCCACCACGGTGCCTGCTCTCAGTTCCGTCTCCTCCCCGTCAATTTCCATGGTTCTCAGCGCACCGGAGCCGTCCAGAATGTCCTCCGCCACGGTAATCTCAAAGGTAAATCCTTCCTGGCACCGCTCTTTCGTATCCCGGTCTGTTTTTATGATCTCGATTCTTCCCATCTGGGGCTCATCCCTGCAGACCAGTGTCAAGGGCTCCTCAAAAACCGCGTTCCCGCTGATCCGAAACGGCAGCGGCTCCGCACACTCGTACCCCTCCGGCGCCTTGGTCTCCACCAGGGTGTAGCTACCTCCCTTCAGGGACTTAGTCAGATGAATCTCCCCCTTTTCATTGGTCCGGAAGGTATCTGTATAGCCGTCAAAGGTGGGCATCTGTACCGCCTTTCCCTCCCCGTCCAATATCTGAAATTCTGCCTGGCCGCTGGTAATGACCGTACCTGTGGCGGCGTCCAGCTTCCGGATGCACAGATACGCCTGATAGGGCTTGTTGGTCACCACATAAATCTGTTCGGTTCCTTCCTCCCGGATCTCCACCGGCACATCCTTGATTCCCTCATATCCATCTGGCGTGGTGGCGGGGTCCTCGGTCAGATACCAGGTGCCATAGACCAGTCCCTGGCGCTCTGTGGCCGCGTAGCCGTAACGGTCTGTCTCAATCGTCACCTGGGAAACCTGGGGATCCTCATGGCGCAGAATGAAACGAATGTGCTCCAGCTTTCCGGAATCATACAGATCCTGCAGAATGGACTCCTCCATACTGTCATCCAGGTACTTTACCAGGGCCAGACTTCCCCGGATCACCTGCTCCGCCGAGCTCACATCATATACCTCTACCGCATCCTCCTGGGTCAGGGTAACCGGATATACAGCGGTATCCATTAAATATCCCTCGGGAGCTTTTGTCTCCTTTATATTATATAGTAATCTCCCAAGCGGAGTTCCCCGCTGAGGGCCTCACCGGAACTGTCTGTCACCAGCACCTGAACCGCATCCGTACAGGAAGCATCCCGGTAGATCGTATATTCTGCTCCCGCAAAAGTGCACTGGCTGTTCTGAGGCTTCGCCTGTCCGGTCTGGGAATCCTTCTTCCGGATCCTGATCCTTTCCTTCACGGGCGTTTCTGCCACCTTGCAGTTTCCTCCGCTTTCTCCCACGCTTACCTGATGAACCTGGCTGTCCTTCTCATATCCCTTCGGTGCCTGGATCTCCTTCAGATAGTAAGTGCCCACGGTCAGGAATATCTCGGCAGTCCCATCGCTGCCAACCTTCAGCTGCCCCGCCTGGCTGCTGCAGCCGGCATCCGTATAGACGCCGTAGACTGCCCCTGCCAGGGAATAATGTCCGTTGTAGGCAAGAGAGGCGCCCGTCTCGCTGTCTACCTTCTGAAAAGTCAGCGTACCTCCCGCAGGCCAATTAACAGAAAAACTGAGCTGTGTTCCCCCTGCTTCACAGGCAAACCCCACATCCTGCCGGCCTGCGAATTCCAATTTATAGGCGGCAAAGTCAACCGCATAGGACGTCTTGATCGTATAAGTCTCCGTTCCGCTTCGGCTGCCGGCAGCAGCCTGCAAATAAAACTGGTCGCCTCCCTGCAGCTGTGCCGTTCCGGTCTTCGTCTCCCCTGAGGTCTCATTCACCAGAGTGATCCCCTGTGGCAGACTGACAGTGCCTGTGTTTCCCTCCGGCGCCTGGTAGGTCAGGCTCTGGGAGCGGTAAGTCCCCCTCTGGTAATCCATGACAGCGGTCACCACCGACGCACTGAGGGTGGTAACCGGCATGGGAAGCTTCTTAATTTCCTCAGCCAGCCGGGTGATCAGTCCCACGCCTTTGTCATTAAATACATTTGTGACCGTCCCCTCCTCCAATCTGGCCGAGTTCCAGTTTCCGCCCGCGCCCAGATAGAAATAGCTGATCACGTAGTGGGAAATGCAGTAATAGTGTCCCGTCCCGGTGCAGCCTGCCGCTTCCATCAGTTCTTTCAGGTTCACACTGCCGGATCCATCGGCATATCCCACTGTTTTTCCCCAGGCCGGCCCGCTGTACAGATAGAACAACGCCTTCATGATATTTCTGTTTTTTGCCGTCCCGTCCCCAAGCTGTGAGATGTCATCCTCCTCATACACATGCCCATCATCCGGCCGCTGGCGTAGGGCTGCATACAAAAAGCAATTTTTGTCACTTTCTCTCCCCCGCTCTGGAATGTCACCGTCTTATAGACTGTACAGGCTTCCCCGCTGCGCAGCCCGGCAGGCGCATAATAGAAATCCCCGGAATTCAATGTGACAGAGTCCGCTGCGGCTGCCAGCCGCATCAGCCTCAGCTCCTGTTCTGTTTCTTCCGGTTCCGTTTCTGCTGTTTCCGGCTCCTCCGCCACCGCTTCTTCCGTCCCGGTTTCTCCAGGCTCTGATTCTCCCGTTTCCGTCTCTTCCGGTTCGCTCCCGTCCGAAGTCTCACTCCCGTCCAAAGTTTCGCTTCCGCTCTCTTCCATCTCTTCTGTCCACGTTTCTGTCTCTTTCTCTGTTTCATCTGGCTCCTGTGACTCCTTCTCGCTCTCCGTCAGCGTCTCACCGGTGGTGTCCTCTGTCTGCTCCCCGCCCAGGCCGGATGTCTCCGCTTCCGTCCGGTTCTCCTCCGGATCCGGCGTCTGCCCTTCCGTTTGACTCTCCCCCGGCCCCGGCGTCTCTTCTTCCGCCGGGTTCACTGTCTCTTCCCCCGCCGGGCCTTCCCCGCTCTCCGGACTTTCGTCCGTCAGCAGATCCGCCCGAAGATACAGATCCTGATCCGGCATCTCAAAGGAGAGATCTCTCCCCTCAAAGGACGCATATAATTCGCCGCCCTCTGTTTCCAGACGAAGGTTTCCCAGCGTCCTCTCACCAGTCACGGTCAGCCGTATCTCTCTTCCCGGACTGCAAAGCAGAACCGCTGCTCCGCCCTCTTCCTCTTTCTGCACGTACTCCGTCTCGGAAAAATCATAACCGCAGCCCTCCAGCCTCGGAAGGGTCAGCCTTACCGTCTTTTTTTCCTCCCCGGCGTACCAGCCTGTCACGCTCCCTCCCGTAATCAGCATCAGCATAACTGCCAGAAGTGATGCCATTATTCTTTTCCATTTTTTCGTTCTGTGTTCTCCCATAACCTGCTTCTCCTCTCTATGTCAGCCAGCCGCAGTCTCCAGACGCTTCTGCCTTCTGTCATATCGGTATACCGTATCAGCCAGCACCTCCTCCGGCTCCACCTGCGTATCATTGATCTCTCTCACCATCGCCTGCAGTTCACTGACATTAGCCTGAAGGCTCACCGGCAGTATCATACATTCATGTACAGAACTGGGAAGAATGTAGTAATCCTCCCGCAGCTCCTCCCCAATCTGTTCCAGCACACAGGAATCGGTGATCCACACGGACCCGAAATACTTCTCCCTGTTAGAGAGAATATACAGCGGCAGCTCCGGTTCTTCCCTCCAGAAGTCTGTACTGGTTACCCCATGCAGCATCTGGGACATACTGAGAAAATCCCAGGGCAAAAGCCGCCTGGTGTTCTCCAGGGCAATCCTGTGAAGTTCCTCCTCATCCAGCCTCCACAGGGACAAAAACTCCTTCTTTACCAGAATGGAAGCACCCCCCAACTCCCTGCTCTCCACCAGGTAATAATAGACAATGGCCAGATTTAGAAAACTGCGGTGGGGGACATTCCTCAGAAGGACCCTGTTTTTGTCATAGTTGATCAGTCGGCAGACGATCCGCTCTCTGGCACGGGCCGGATTTTTAAAAGGTTCCATGTCAAAATGACCTGACCTTTTCCCCCTCTGATAGCAGTCTAAAATGTCCTCACCAATCTCCTCCAGGGTTCTTCCGTTTAAAAATTCCTGGTAGTAACTGTTTAAATAAATGGCCGGAGAAAGATTATCTCCCTGTCCCAGAATCGACAAACCATCCAGCAAAACCGCATTATTTTTCCGCACCGGAAAGACGGACACCGACATGTCCTTTCCCAGTTTTGCCTGAATCTGCCCTTTTACCTGCTCCAAAAATTCTTCATAGCTCAATAGGCCTCTTCCTTTCTGTATGAAATTGATAAAAAAGAAAATCTGTGCGAACTGCACATAAGACACACAATTGTGTGAGAATGATTGTTTAAAGTATATCACAGAACATTTTATATTTCAAGTTTTTATTTTTGCAATTTTATTTATCTTATTGTATATGATTAATAGGATGAGGGTATCGCTTTATCACCTGATTTCATGATTTTTCTTCTCATACCATCAGTTCCTCCTTTTTCAAATAGTTACGATTTCCACAGGGCAAATCTTTCCCCCGGCTATTCTCATCATAGAAAAAACGCCGCCGGAATTCAATCCGACGACGCTATGATATTTTGACTTTTCTGTTTTGGAAATTACCC
>DBFBJF010000177.1:0-7878 GCA_048203265.1 Candidatus Merdiplasma sp. | reverse complement strand
TAATTACATTATCTGAGAGAAAATCTGAAAGCAAGAAAAATGTATGTTCAGTCAGATGAAGAAATTGGGAGGTTGCTATGGAAGATGTAAAAATCTGGGAGGAACAGGTGGCGATTCCAACCTACGAGGTGGGGGAGGCTGATAAGAATCCCATGTTCCTGGAAAAGAGGGTGTACCAGGGAAGCAGTGGAAAGGTATATCCTTACCCCACCACAGAAAAAATCAGTTCTGTGAAAAAGGACAAGATTTATCAGGCGGTATTTCTGGAAAACCAGTATATTAAGGTGATGGTACTGCCGGAACTGGGAGGACGGATTCAACGGGCTTACGATAAGACCAACGGATATGATTTCGTCTATTATAATCATGTAATCAAGCCGGCTCTGGTGGGGTTGGTGGGGCCCTGGATTTCCGGCGGCATTGAATTTAACTGGCCTCAGCATCACAGACCCACCACCTTCATGCCGGTGGACCATGTGATCCAGGAAAACGCAGACGGCAGCAAGACGCTGTTTGTGAACGATGTGGACCAGATGTACGGTACAAAGGGAATTGCCGGCTTTACCCTGTATCCGGATAAGGCTTATATTGAAATCAGAGGACAGCTCTACAACCGGACCAGCCAGCCCCAGACTTTTCTGTGGTGGGCAAATCCCGCCGTGGCGGTAAATGAGAATACCCAGTCTATTTTTCCGCCGGATGTACACTCTGTGATGGATCACGGGAAACGGGATGTGTCCCGCTTTCCCATTGCCACAGGGGTTTATTACAAACATGACTACAGCGAAGGGGTGGACATCTCCAGGTATAAGAATATTCCGGTGCCCACATCCTATATGGCGGAAAAATCGGACTATGATTTTGTGGGAGGATACGACTACGGCAAGCAGGCGGGCATTCTTCATGTGGCGGATCACCATATCTCCCCGGGAAAGAAGCAGTGGACCTGGGGGTGCGGAGAGTTCGGGAAGGCCTGGGACCGGAATCTGACGGATGAGGACGGTCCATACATCGAGCTAATGACAGGGGTTTATACGGACAATCAGCCGGATTTTACCTGGCTGAAGCCCTTTGAGGAGAAGACTTTCCGGCAGTATTTTATGCCCTATAAGGAAGTGGGAGCGGTAAAGAATGCTTCCATTCATGCGGTTTTGAATATGGAGGTGTGGGATGAGGGGGTATACGTGTGTGTGTACGCCACTCAGAAGTATGAGAACGCAAGGATTGTGGTTACGAATGGGGGAAAAGTGATCCTGAATACGCAGACCATGCTTTCCCCCAATCATATTTACCGAGGGACAGTGCCGGCTTCCGTAAAAAAAGAGAGCGATGTGCGGGTACAGGTTTTTGACGGGGAGAACCTTCTGGTGGAGTACCAGGCAAAGGAGGAGGGCATCCCCGAGCTTGCGAAGCCTGCCCAGGCGGCCCAGGAGTCGGAAGAGATTATGACCAATGAGGAACTGTTTCTCACCGGCCAGCACATTGAGCAGTACCGTCACGCCACGTACCTGCCGGATCCCTATTACCTGGAAGGGCTGAAGAGGGATCCCGGAGACATACGGATCAATAACGCCTACGGATCCCTGATGCTGCGCAGAGGCTGCTTCGGGGAAGCGGAAGTTTATTTTCGCAGGGCGCTGAAACGGCTGACCTGGAAGAATCCCAACCCTTACGACAGCGAGGCCTATTATAATCTGGGGATCGCTCTGTTTTATCAGCGAAAGTACGGGGAGGCCTACGATGCGTTTTATAAAGCCACCTGGAGCAATGAACAGCAGGAAATGTCCTTCTATTATCTGGCCTGCATTGCCGCTGCCCGGAAGGAATGGGAACAGGCGCTGGAGTTTGTGGAAAAGGGCCTTGTCAAAAACAGCCATAACATCAAGGCCAGGGGCCTGAAGGCGGTGCTTTTGCGGAAGATGGAGCGCCGGGAGGAAGCCCTTGCGTGGGTGGAGGAGAATTTACGTCTAGATCCCTTTGATTTTCTCTCGAGCTTTGAGCGCTTCCTTCTTACTTTGGATTCCGGCATTCTGGAAAACTTGAATGGGCTGATGCGGAATTTCCACGAGAACTATCTGATGATCGCCAGGGACTATGCGGAAGCCGGATGCTTTGAGGAGGCCATACAACTTCTTGGTCAATGTACCCAGGAGAAACCCATGCTGTTTTACTACAGGGGCTGCTACGAGAGGCGCCTGGGGATGTCGGAAGAGGGCCTGGCGGATTACCGCAGGGCGGAGGCGGCTTCCAGCCTGTACTGTTTCCCCAATAAGCTGGAGGACATTTCCGTGCTGGAGGATGCCATTGGTTCCGGCCTGCAGGCCGCCAGAGCCAACTATTATCTGGGCTGCTTGTACTATGACAAGCTCCAGTTTGAGCGGGCCATTGATCTGTGGGAGGAAGCGGCCAGGCTGGATGACTCTTTCCCCACCGTATTTCGGAATCTGGCTCTTGCTTATTACAACAAGCGAGGAGACGGGGAAAGGGCCAGAAAAATGCTGGAGCGCGCCTTCGAGATGGATACGACGGACGCCCGGGTATTTCTGGAACTGGACCAGCTGTATAAAAAACAGAACGTGGATTTAAAAACCAGGTTGGAGCATTACGAGAAACATTTAACGCTGATCCGGGAACGGGATGATGTGATGATTGAGTATGTCACGCTTCTTAACTCCCTTGGCATGCATCAGAAGGCATACGATACTATTATGAGCCACACCTTCCGTCCCTGGGAGGGAGCAGAAGGAAAGGTGACCACCCAGTATAAGATTTCTCTGTGCGAGATGGCGAAGGAAATGCTGGATGAAAAATCATGGGCAGAGGCAAAGGAGCTTCTGGATAAAGCCCTGTCCTATCCGGAAAACCTGGGAGAAGGGAGATTGGAGGGAACGAAGGACAATCAGCTTTACTATTACTGCGGCTGCGCCATGGAAGGTATGGGGCGGAGCGAGGAGGCCGCGGCCTTTTATGAGAAGGCAACTCTTGGCAATCAGGAGCCGGCGGGAATGATGTACTATTACGATCAGCCGGCGGACATGATTTTGTACCAGGGACTGGCTTTTCAAAAGCTGGGACGTGTCCGGGAGGCCAATTCCAGATTTTACAAGCTGCTGGACTACGGAGAGGAGCACCTGAGAGACCAGGTGAAGATGGATTACTTTGCCGTGTCCCTGCCGGATTTTCTCATTTTTGACGAAGACCTGAATTTGAAAAATGAGGCCCATTGCTACTATCTGATGGGACTGGCAAGGTTGGGACTGGGACAGAAGAAGAAGGCGGAAACAGACTTTGATGAGGTACTGAGACGGGACTGCAGTCACCAGAATGGGATCCTTTATCGAAAGATGGCAAAAAAATGAGAAGATAAAGAGAAAAAGTTAAGTTTTAAAACGGGCAGGAGTCGCATTTGGGCTCCTGCCTGTTTGTTAGTGGAAATCACCGGCCCGATATGGTATCCTTTTGGTAAAGGTAAAACAGCGGGGAGGCCTACGTGTGGAAGAATACAGAAAATTGTTGGAAGAGATGGTAAACAGGGAGCTGCTGTGGATGGTGTTCAGCGGGACGAAACGGCCGGAAGCGGCGGTGAAGATCAAGGTGCGGCCTCTGGAGGTGAGGGGAGCGCTGGTCTATCAGGCAGCTTTCTGGGACGGGAAGAAGGAGCGGCATGTGAACTATGAGCGGGAGGCGCTTGTGGATGCCGCGGTGCAGTGGATGGAGGAGGACTACCGGCAGATGCAGGCGGAGACTTCCAGGTTCACAGCTTCGGCGCTGGTGAGCAAAAAAGGAAAGGTGACGGTGAAGAAGAAGATGCGTCCCCAGGCGGTGGAAACCGCCCGGCTTACCCACAACCGGAGGAAGCATTATATTCTGGAGGAGGGGATTCCGGTGCCGTTTCTCGTGGAGCTGGGCGTGATGACGCCGGAGGGCAGGGTGGTAAACAGCAGGTACGACAAGTTTCGCCAGATCAACCGCTTCCTGGAGTTTATCCGGGATATTTGTCCTGCCCTGCCCAGAGGAAGGGAACTGACCATGATAGACTTTGGATGCGGAAAGTCCTACCTGACCTTCGCCATGTACTACTATCTGCGGGAACTGCAGGGATTTGACCTGCGCATCATCGGACTGGATCTAAAGGAAGATGTGATGGAGCACTGCAGGGAGCTGGCGCAGAAATTCGGATATGAGAAGCTGACCTTTCTCACCGGGGATATTGCGGACTATGAGGGGGTGAACCAGGTGGACCTGGTGGTGACCCTCCATGCCTGCGACACGGCCACAGACTATGCGCTGGCCAAGGCGGTGGAGTGGAATGCCAGGGCCATTCTGTCGGTGCCCTGCTGTCAGCACGAGCTGAACGGCCAGATCCAAAATGAGGTGCTGAAGCCTGTGCTGCGCTACGGGCTTCTGAAGGAGCGGATGGCGGCTCTGATCACCGATGGCCTGCGGGCGTCTCTGCTGGAGCAGAAGGGATATGAAGTCCAGGTGCTGGAATTTATCGATATGGAACACACGCCCAAAAACATCCTGATCCGGGCGGTGAAGCGCCAGAAGAAAATTCAGCCGGCGGGAAGACGGGGAACGCCGGAGCAGACGGAAGAGAAGACTGGCGGACAGAAGGGCACTGTGACGGAGGAGGAACTGAGGCGGTGCATGGAAGCGCTGCATGTGGATCCCACGCTTCGCAGGCTCCTGGACTGATGGCTGAACTGTTGCTGCTATTCACAGCCGCCCCGCCCCCATGCGCACTCGTCGCCTCTTCGAGGCTCCAGTCCCGGGAAACGCTTTCAGCAGCGTTTCCCTAAGACTGCTTATGTGGGCAGGGTGACTGCTTCGCAGTCCGATTTCAAAATTGACAACATATGCTTACGTGCAAGCACGACGCATCTGCTGTCAATTCTGAAACGGCTGCGAATAGTAACGAACTGTTGATAAAAATTTACCAAATTTTCAGACATTGATTGACTCGTTTCTGAAAAAGGAATACTATGATAGTAGCATACAACACAGAGCAAAAACAAATTGGGAGGATGAAGATGGCATATAACGGATACGCGATTGACCAGTATCTGGACGCGGACGCAGTGACGCGCAGGCTGGACAAGCTGATAAAAAAACCGGTATACACGATAAAAAAGAAATATCTGCAGGAGTACGAGGAGGAGTACTTTAACAAAAAATGCAAAAAATCCAAGGAAATGATCGAGGAAGCAAAACAGATTATTCCCGGAGGGGTACAGCACAACCTGGCCTTTAACTACCCCTTTCCCATTGTGATTACGAAGGCGGAGGGGGCAAAGCTCTACGACCTGGATGGGAACTGGTACTATGATCTGCTGCAGGCAGGCGGCCCCACCATTCTGGGGAGCAACCCTCCGGCGGTGCGGGAGCAGGTGATTGAGTTATTGAACACCTGCGGGCCCTCCACCGGCCTCTTCCATGAGTATGAATATAAGCTGGCGAAAAAAATTTCCGAGATGGTTCCCTCGGTGGAGATGTTCCGCATGCTGGGCTCCGGTACGGAGGCCTGCATGTGCGCGGTCAGAATTGCCAGACTGAAAACAAAAAAGAAAAATATCCTGAAGATGGGCGGAGCTTACCACGGATGGTCCGATCAGCTGGCCTATGGCATGAGGGTTCCGGGTACCAAGGGGCTGATGTCCAAGGGGGTGCCGGGCTTCGTGTTCAAGCACACCGATGAGTTTTTCCCTGGGGATCTGGAGGATCTGGAGAGAAAACTGAAACGCCATCAGCTGGACGGCGGCACCGCGGCGGTGTTTATTGAGCCGGTGGGACCGGAGAGCGGAACCAGGCCCATCTCCAAAGAGTTCATCAAGGGAGCGGAGCGGCTGGCCCACAAATACGGCGCGCTGCTGGTCTTTGATGAGGTGGTGACCGGTTTCCGCATTGGCCCGGGAGGAGCCCAGGGATTCTTCGGGGTGGATCCGGATCTGACTATTTTCGGAAAAATTGTGGCGGGCGGATACCCCGGCGCAGGCGGCGTGGGCGGTCACCGGGACTGCATGGCCCATCTGGGAGCGGGGCTGGATTCTTCCGGCAAAAAGGTGGCCAAGGCCATGTGCGGCGGAACCCTGGCTGCCACCCCCATTTCCTGCGTGGCCGGATATTACACCCTGTGCGAGATCGAGCGGACCAAAGCCTGCGAGCAGGCCGGACGGATGGGCGACCGGCTGACGAAAGGACTGCAGCGCTCTGTCCGGAAGCATAAGCTGCCCTTTGTGGTATTTAACCAGGGTTCTATCTGCCATCTGGATAATGCGGGAACCATGCACTTTACGGTGAATTGGAAGAAACCCTGGACCATTCCCCATGTGTTGAAGGAGACAGGCATCCGGCAGAAGGAGATGGAGCACATGGGAGCCGCCTATATGGCGGAGGGGCTGATTACCCTGGCGGGATCCAGACTGTACACCAGTGCCGCTTACAACGAAGGCATGATTGACGATGTGATTGCCCGCTTTGACAGAGTGTTTGCCAAGTGCGGCAGACTGGAGGCATAACATGGTATATACGGAAGAAGAGGCCCGCAGGGTCATTGTCCGGGCGGGACGGCGCCTGGTAAAAATGGGGCTGACCGCCAGAACCTGGGGGAACATCAGCGCCAGAATTTCGGATACCCACTTTGCCATCACCCCCAGCGGAAAGGCCTATGAGACTTTGAAACCCGAGGACATTGTGGTGGTAAAGATAGAGGACTGCTCCTACGAGGGAGAACAGAAGCCCTCCAGTGAGAAGGGGATTCACGCGGATGTGTACCGCCTGCGCGGGGGCGTCAACTTTGTCATTCACACTCACCAGGCCTGGGCTTCTGCCTGGAGCGTTCTGGGAACCAACCTGTCAGTGGCGGATATGATGGCCTCACAGGAGAATGCGCCGGAGCTGATCCGGATCCTGGGAGGCGGAATTCCCTGTGCCGCTTATGGTTTGTCCGCCACCAAGCGGCTGAGAGAAAATGTCAGATTAGCGGTGGAGGAGTACCCGGAGAGCAGGGCGGTGCTGATGAAAAATCACGGAGCCCTGTGCATGGGAAGGGACGAGGACGAGGCCTTTGAAGTGGCTGAGACGCTGGAGCAGGTGTGTAAAAAACAGTATGAGGACCGGTGCGGAATCATATTTCAGTCCGAACTTTCTGAGAGAGGAAGCTACGGGCGCAGCTTACGACGGGGTGCGCGGGCAGCGTTTCGATGGAACGGAGAGAAGAAGATCTATCATCTCGGAAACAGGGAGGGCAGGAATATTCAGCCGGAGTTCGCTCCCCACAGCGCAATTTACCGGTATACGGATGAAAGCTGTGTGCTCCATGTGAGAACGCCCTTCGTGATGGCGGCCAGCATGGAGGGGAGGACGCTGAAGCCCTATCTGGATGACCAGGCTCAGATTGCGGGCCCCACGATCCGGTGCCTGCCGGACGGAAATTTTTCCGGAAAGGGCGGACGGCGGCTGGCGGCGGCGCTGAAAGGAAGAAATGCGGTGCTGCTGCGGGATAACGGGGCCATCTGTGTGGGAAGTTCCCTGGAGGATGCCAAAGCGGTGGCAACGGTTCTGGAGAAGGGGTGTCAGGCAGCCATCCTGGCTCACCGCGTGGGCGGTGTGAAGCCCATTTCCCCTCAGCATGCGGGACTGGAGCGGATGGTCTATCAGATGAAATACTCAAAACTGAAGTAGCGTGAATGCAGGACAAAGGGGGCTGCCATAAGTTTTTGGGGCGGCCCCTCATTTTATTTGTGCGCCTGGCGGCGCACGTTTCTAGCGGGTGCAAGTCCCAAATCCGCCCGGTAGCGGGAAGGATACAGCCGAAGGCAAGGGTGTTGCAGGTGACTGCAAATCTGAAGGAAGCCGGATGTGGGAAACATACTAACC
>DBFBJF010000176.1:0-9424 GCA_048203265.1 Candidatus Merdiplasma sp. | reverse complement strand
GGTTAGTATGTTTCCCACATCCGGCTTCCTTCAGATTTGCAGTCACCTGCAACACCCTTGCCTTCGGCTGTATCCTTCCCGCTACCGGGCGGATTTGGGACTTGCACCCGCTAGAAACGTGCGCCGCCAGGCGCACAAATAGAAAAGGCGCAGCCACCACGGCGATGGCCACGCCTCTATCATATCATAATCCTTCAGCTGTCACAAACATAGGCAGAAAAATTTCTCCTTTTCGTCCGATGCAGCCTGTCCTTCTATTTTTCCAGTTTTCGCTGAATAAACTTCACAACCTCCATGATTGGGATAATCAGTACCGCCAGGCCGAGAGCAATTCCATACTCTCCCAGGTCAATGGGCGTAAACTCAAAGGCCGCTGCCAGGAAGGGAACCTCAATCACTGCCGTAGTCAGAACCAGTGACAAAACCATAGCCGCATACAGCAACTTGTTGTGGGTCTTCATGCGGAAAATAGAGCCCCTGCGGCTTCTCATATTCAGCGAGTGGAAAATTTCCACCATGGACAGAGTCAAAAACGCCATGGTTGTTCCGTCCGCACTGTTTACAAACTCCCAGGTTCCGGTCTCAATCCAGTGGCCGGTAGCGTAGGAGATCATCACCAGAACAGTTACGATCAGTCCCTGGAAGAACACATCAAAGCCCATACCGCCTGCGAAGATGCCCTCCTTGGGATTTCTGGGCGGACGCTTCATGCTATCGCTCTCGCTGGCCTCCATACCCAGGGCCAGTGCGGGCAGGCAGTCGGTAATCAGGTTGATCCACAGCAGATGCACCGGCTGCAGAATGGTAAAGCCAATGAGGGTGGCAAAGAAGATGGCCAGCACCTCCGCCAGGTTGGAGGCCAGCAGGAACTGGATGGCCTTGCGGATATTGGCATAGATCCGGCGGCCTTCCTCCACCGCCGATACGATGGTGGCAAAGTTGTCATCCGCCAGCACCATGTCTGCCACATTCTTGGTCACATCCGTGCCGGTGATCCCCATTCCGATGCCGATGTCCGCGCTCTTGATGGAAGGCGCGTCGTTCACGCCGTCTCCGGTCATGGCGGTAATCTTGCCCTTGGCCTTCCAGCCCTTCACGATTCTCACCTTATGCTCCGGCTGCACTCTGGCGTACACCGAATAGTGTTCAATGTTTCGGGCAAAGGTTTCATCGTCCATCTCGTTGAGCTGGGCTCCGGTGATGGCCTCATCCGGGCTCTTGATAATTCCCAGCTCCATGGCTATGGCCGCCGCTGTATCCTTATGGTCTCCCGTAATCATGATAGGCCGGATTCCGGCCTCGCCGCATTCCGCTATAGCAGGTTTCACCTCAGGACGAACCGGATCGATCATGCCGGACAGGCCCAGATAGATCAGATCCTGCTCCAAAAATTCCGGTTCATAACTTTCCGGAGCCTGATCCCACAGACGCATGGAACCGCACAGCACCCGGAGGGCCCGGTCCGCCATTCCCTTGTTGGCGCCAAGGATCTCCTGGCGCATCTGATCGGTCAGGGGAACCGCCGCTCCCTTCACCCAGGCCTTTGTGCACCGCTTCAGAATCTCATCGGGTGCGCCCTTGGAAAACTGGATAACCTTCCCATCCCCTGTGCGGTGAACCGTGGACATCATCTTACGCATGGAGTCGAAGGGCGCCTCTCCGATCCGCTCATACTCTGCCTTCAGCTGAGGCTTGGGCATACCGTTTTTATTGGCGTCGTTTACCAGGGCGCACTCGGTGGGTTCTCCCACCGCCTCCCCGCTCTCCTCATCCAGCTCCGCGTCAGAACAGAGGGCCATGGCCTTTTCCAGCAGCGTTTCATCATCCGCGCTGTGCTCTACCACCGTCATCTTGTTCTGTGTCAGGGTTCCCGTCTTATCTGAACAGATAATCTGGGTACATCCCAGGGTTTCCACCGCCGTCAGTTTCCGGATAATGGCGTTTCTCTTTGACATATTGGTGACGCCGATGGAGAGCACGATGGTCACCACCGCCGCCAATCCTTCCGGAATAGCGGCTACCGCCAAAGATACCGCCACCATGAAGGTGCTTAAGATCGTATCCCCGGTAATGCCCTCCGGGGACAGGTTTGCCCGAATCAAGCCCACCGCGAAGATCACGATACAGATGCCAACCACCAGCACCGTCAAAATTTTGCTCAGCTGGGTCAGCTTCTTCTGCAGCGGCGTCTCCTCCTCCTTTGCCTCGGAGAGGGCTGCCGCGATCTTGCCCATTTCCGTGCTCATACCGGTGCCGGTGATCACAGCCCGGCCACGCCCGTAAACCACGGTGGAACCCATGTACATCATGTTCTTGCGGTCTCCCAGGGGAATATCCTTTTCCCCATCCAGGTTCAGCGTCTTCACCAGCTTGTTCACAGGAACGGATTCACCAGTGAGGGCCGCCTCCTCAATCTTCATGCTGGCGCTCTCGATGATACGCCCATCCGCCGGAACCGCGTCCCCGGCTTCCAGGATCACTACATCACCCGGCACTAACTCCTCGCTCTTTAAGGTCACCATCTTGCCATCCCGCATCACCTTGCTGGTGGCTGCCGCGATCTCCTGCAGCGCCGCGATGGCTGCCTCCGCCTTACTCTCCTGGAATACGCCCAGCACCGCATTGATGATTACCACAATCAGGATGATAATCACATCCGCAAAGGACTCTCCTTCAATGAAGGCCGTGATGCCGGAAACAGCAGCGGCAGCCAGAAGGATGATAATCATGGGATCTGCCAGTTCCTCCAGGAACTTGCGCAGCAGGGATACCTTTTTTCCCTCCTTCAGTTTGTTGGGGCCATGCTGTTCCAGACGCCTTGCGGCTTCCTGGGAGGAAAGGCCTTCCGGAGAGGTGTTCTGTTCCTGAAGAACCTCCTCCACGCTGGATAAATACTCTTTCATGTCTGTGCCTCCTTACTTCGCTCCCCCGCCAGCTTTCTGCGGGGTGTCTAACTGGAATCTCAACACAGGAAACGGGACTTTGCATCGCAGTGCGGTGCTCGCAAAAATAAAACAAGCGAGGCTTTCCCGTTATCCCGAAATAACAGGTAAGTCTCGCCATTTAATACCAAGCCATGGAACATCTGTTCCGGTGTTGTTGACTTCGCAACCGCATGCCTCCGTTCGTGCATGTGCTGACTACTCCCTTACTCGGTCTAAACGTACCATATCTCCACCTGCTTGTCAAGAAGATAAATTAGCAGAAAATTTCATCTTATTGAAACTATATACTGTAAATATTCCCTCTTATTTTTACTTATATGTAAACAAGACAAAATCTTTTTCGATGCAAAAAAATTATTGAAAATCTTTTGCCATTATATTATAATCATTGTAAGAGCTATATGACTGACGGAAGTGGATAACCACATGGAGTATAGCTTTTTGTATGCCGACCGTCTGGGCGCCTTACCCGGATATGGTGGGCTTTTTTTATTCCCACGATGAACGAGCCAAATAACCTTACACACATGAATATTGGGCGAGTATCGCGAGGGGATTTGACTTTTGTCAATTATTACTTCTTTCAAAATGCAAACATACACAAAGGAGGTCAGAAAATTTGAGCAGATTAAGCATCACCACAAAAAGTACGGCCCAGGCCACTGTGGAGCGCCTCTACAAGGACCTGGAACGCCGGATCGTGGCCAGCCCTCCCGGGCTCTGTCCCGTGGATATGGCTGCCTCGTTTCTAAAGCTGTGCCATGCCCAGACCTGTGGAAAATGTGTGCCCTGCCGAGTGGGCCTGGGGCAGCTGGGAAAGCTGCTGGATCAGGTTCTGGAGGGCGAGGCGACCATGGAAACCATCGATCTGATTGAAAAAACAGCCCGGGTCATTGCCGACACTGCGGACTGCGCCATCGGCTTCTCCGCCGCCAACATGGTTCTGAAGGGAGTCACCGGTTTCCGGGATGATTATGAGGAACACGTGCGCCACGGCAAATGCCTGGGTTCTTTAAAGCAGCCGGTACCCTGCGTGGCCCTCTGTCCCGCAGGCGTGGATATTCCCGGCTATATTGCCCTGGTAGGCGAAGGACGCTATCAGGACGCTGTGCGCCTGATTCGCAAGGACAATCCTTTCCCCACCGCCTGCGCCCTGGTATGCGAGCATCCCTGTGAAGCCCGCTGCCGCCGCAACATGATTGACACCTCGGTCAATATCCGGGGCATGAAACTGGCCGCCGTGGACAATGCCGGCAAGGTTCCGGCTCCTGAGCGGGCCGCCTCCACCGGAAAGCGGGTGGCTATCATTGGCGGAGGGCCCAGCGGGCTGAGCGCGGCCTACTATCTGCAGCTCATGGGACATCAGACCACCGTATACGAAATGCACAAGCATCTGGGCGGTATGCTTTACTATGGAATCCCCAGCTACCGGCTGCCCAGAAAGCGGCTGGCCGAGGATATCGACACCATTCTCTCCACCGGAGTGGAGGTACGGCTGGAAAGCCCAGTGGGCGATGGTGAAGGCTGCGTATCCATGTCCGATTTGAGAGAACAGTACGATGCCGTCTATATTTCCATCGGCGCCCACACAGACAAAAAGGTGGGCCTGGAAGGCGAGGATGCCCGGGGTGTCATCTCCGCAGTGGAGATGCTGGGAGTTCTGGCTGACGGCGGCACCATTGATATGAAAGGAAAGAAAGTGGTGGTCATCGGCGGCGGCAACGTAGCCATGGACGTGACCCGCTCTGCCATCCGCCTGGGCGCGGAGGATGTGACTGTAGTTTACCGTCGCCGGCAGGTGGATATGACTGCCCTGGCTGATGAAGTGCGCAGCGCCATCGCCGAGGGAGCACAGATCCGGGAGCTCCACGCACCGGTGCGCATTGAGACAAACGAGAAAGATGAGGTGACCGCCCTGATCGCCCAGCCCAAGCTGATCGGCAAGGTGGGGCGGGACGGCAGACCGGCTCCCGCCGACAGCAGCCAGCCGGAGGTGCGCATCCCCTGCGATATGGTGGTTGTGGCTGTGGGACAGGGAATTGAGACCCACTATTTTGAGGACGAGGGAATCCCCATCAAGCACGGCGTGATCGCCGCCGAGAACTGGAGCGCAGTGGAAAATGCCCCTGGCGTGTTTGCCGGCGGAGACTGCGTGACCGGACCTGCCACCGCCATCCGTGCCATTGCCGCAGGAAAGGTGGCGGCAGCCAATATTGACAATTATCTGGGATACAATCATATCATCTCCACCGATGTGGAGATTCCGGCTCCCAAGATCAAGGACTACCCCGCCTGCGGACGGATCAACGTGAAAGAGCGGGATGCCTCGGAGCGGAAGAAGGATTTCGACGCAGTGGAGTGCAGCCTGACACAGGAAGAGATCTGCCAGGAGGCCGGAAGATGTCTGCGGTGTGACCACTTTGGTTTCGGCATATTGAAAGGAGGCAGAGAGACAAAATGGTAAATATCAAAATCAATGGAGTCCCCGTGCAGGTCAAGGAAGGTACCACCATCCTGAACGCGGCTGCCAGCGCGAATATGCCGGTGCCAAGCCTCTGCTACCTGAAGGGGATCAATGAGATCGGGGCCTGCCGGGTCTGCGTGGTGGAAATCAAAGGCGTGAACCGTCTGGTTCCAGCCTGCAACAATGTGGTAGAGGAAGGCATGGAAATTGAGACCAACTCCCCCCGGGTGCGAGAGGCCCGCAGAACCAACGTGGAACTGCTGCTCTCCCAGCACGACTGCAACTGTCCCTCCTGCGTGCGCAGCGGAAACTGCTCTCTGCAGAAGGTGGCCAACGATCTGGGAATCTACGCCACTGAATATGAGAAGGATGTGCCGAAGAAAAACTGGCCTGTGGATTTCCCCCTGATCCGGGATGCTTCCCGGTGTATCAAGTGTATGAGATGCATCCAGATCTGTGATAAGGTACAGGATCTGCATGTCTGGGATATTGCCAGAACCGGCTCCTGGGCCACCGTGGGTGTCTCCCACAATCTTCAGATCACCCAGGCCGACTGTTCCCTCTGCGGCCAGTGTATTACCCACTGTCCCACCGGAGCTCTGAGAGAGAGGGATGACACCTTAAAGCTCACTTCCATGAAAGGCGCCTTCGCCGATCCGAATAAGGTGACCGTGGTGCAGGTGGCTCCTGCCGTGCGGGCCGCCTGGGGAGAGCAGCTGGGGCTGTCCATGGAGGAGGCCACTCCCCAGCGCCTGGTAGCTGTCCTGAAGGCTTTGGGTTTTGACTACGTATTTGACACGGATTTCGGCGCAGATCTGACCATTATGGAGGAGGCCAGCGAGTTTCTGGACCGTCTGAACCACAAAGATCAGCACACCTTCCCCATGTTTACCTCCTGCTGTCCCGGCTGGGTTCGATTCCTGAAATCCCAGTACCCGGAGATGGTGGATCAGCTCTCCACCGCCAAGTCGCCCCATCAGATGCAGGGCGCGGTGACCAAGACTTACTTTGCCCAGAAAATGGGGGTGGATCCCGACAGCATTTACAACATTTCCATCATGCCCTGTGTGGCTAAGAAGCATGAGATTGAGATCCCCAACATCAACGATGCCGGTCACGGCAAGGATGTGGATCTGGTGCTGACCACCCGGGAATTGGTCCGCATGATCCGGGCCGATCATCTGGATGTGAAGAAACTGGAAGAGATGGAATTTGATTCGCCTCTTGGCACCGGAACCGGCGCCGGAGTCATCTTCGGAGCTACCGGCGGCGTTATGGAGGCGGCGCTTCGCACCTGCTACTATATGGTGACGGGGAAAAATCCTTATCCCGATGCCTTCTACATGGTGCGGGGCCTGGACGGCTGGAAGGAAGCCTGCATTGACATTCAGGGAACCGCTGTCCATGTGGCGGTGGTCAGCGGTCTGGGCAATACCCGGAAGCTGATCAAAGCGCTGAAGCGGGGCGAAGTCTCCTACGACTTTGTGGAGGTCATGGCCTGTCCCGGAGGCTGTGCCGGAGGCGGCGGCCAGCCCATCCACGACGGGGAGGAGCGCGCCGGCGTGCGGGGAGAGAATCTCTACTTCTTGGACCGTACCAGCGATCTTCGGTTCTCCCATGAGAATCCTGATGTGCAGGCGCTGTACAGCGAAATGCTGGGAGCACCTCTCTCCCACGCAGCCCACGAGCTGCTGCACACGGACCATCACGGCTGGAAGATGCCCAATGAACCGTAAATCAGTGAAATATCCCACGGCAAGCTGAAGGAATATCAAATTTACAACGAAAAAGGCTCTGTCTCATTTCTATCTGAGGCAGGGCCTTTTCTTCAGCACAGCTTATTTCCGTTTGCCGACAGCTTAAAGCGGCATTGGAGCTTCTCCGCCGCCTTCCGGCACATCACCATTCTCTTCAGGAAAATCTCAAAGTAATCCATCACGGTACAGATGGAATCGTCCAGCTCAATCTGAACATTGATGGTCCGCTTCTCCTTGTCGATGGCCATTTTGCAGGAGAGCACCGCGTAGTTCACCCGGTCGTGAGCGTCAAACTTGGCAGGATAGGGATTCTGCACCCGATTTCTGCGCACATCCGATTTGTCCGCCAGGATCAGGGCCGCTGACACCTCATCCACCGGAGCCCCGGTGGCCTCATCGTGGTGACCGATGGCGGAGGTTACGGTCAGCACATCCTCCAGGGGCATCTCCAGCCCCTTCAGGATGCTGTAGGCCAGCATACCGCCTGTGTGGGCGTGATCCGTCCGGTTGATACTGTTTCCGATGTCATGCATATATCCGGCGATTCTGGCCAGCTCTACCTTGTGTTTTCCATATCCCAGCTCCTTGAGGATCATGGCCGCCGTCTCCGCTGTTTTCGCCGCGTGCTTTTTGGAATGCTCTGTGTAGCCCAGCTCCCGCAGCACCTGATTTCCCTTCTCAATCAGCAGATTGATTTCCTTGTTATTTTTGATCTGTGAATAAGTGACTTCCATATTTCTTCTTCTCTATCTCCTCTCGTAGGCCAGATCGTAGAGCCGCTCCTGCGCGTTGACCGGCTCTCCCTCCAGGGGTACCCTGCGGTACTGCCCGTCCGGTCCCAGGTATCTGGCCTTCTGGTTGTCAGACAGCATGATGTCAAAAATTTCCTGGAGCCGCAGGATCAGTGCGGGATCCCTCACCGGCGCGGCCACCTCCACCCGGCGAACCGTATTTCTGGTCATGAAGTCCGCAGAGCTGATATAATACTTTCTGCGCTCCCCCACACCGAACACGTAGATCCTGGAGTGCTCCAGGAAACGGCCCACAATGCTGATGACACGGATGTTTTCTGTCTTTCCCTCGATCCCCGGGATCAGACAGCAGATTCCCCGGATGATCATCTCGATCTTCACTCCGGCGCAGGAGGCCTCCACCAGCTTGTCCATAATGGTTTTATCCGTGAGGGAGTTGAGCTTCAGCCCTACATAGGCCTCCTCCCCCTGCTTCGCGTGGCTGATCTCCTCATCCAGAAGCTCCAGCACCCGGTTCTGCAGACACTTGGGCGCCACCATGAGAAGACCGCTCTTTTCCACCGTCTCTCCCATGGCCAGGGCGGTAAACACCCCGGACGCCTCCCGGCCGATCTGCTCGTCCGCCGTCATAAGGCATAGATCGGTGTACAGTCTGGCCGTGTTCTCATTATAATTTCCCGTACCAATCTGGGTAATATACTGGATCTGGCCCTGGGTTTTTCTGGTAATCAGGCAGAGCTTGGAGTGCACCTTGTATCCGTCCAGCCCGTAAATCACCTGACAGCCTGCGTTTTCCAGCCTCCTGGACCAGGCAATGTTATTCTCCTCGTCAAATCTGGCCCGCAGTTCCACCAGAACCACCACTTCTTTCCCATTCTCCGCGGCCTCAATCAGGGTCTCCACCACCTTGCTCTGCTTTGCCACCCGGTAAAGGCTCATCTTTATGGACACCACATCCACATCCTCAGCGGCCTCCGAGAGAAGCTTCAGGAAAGGCCGGATGGACTCAAAGGGGTAGGAGAGCAGCTTATCTCCCTCTTCAACTTGGGCGATAATGCTCTCCCCCTCCCGGAACAGAGGGGATTTCTGGGGTGTTCGCTTCTCATAGAACAGCTCTGGCCGCTTCCGGAGCAGATCATGAATCTGGAACAGAAAGGACATCTCCAGCGGCGCCTTCTCATAGAATATGCGGGTCCCGTCCAGCTCCAGATATTTGCGGATGGTGTGCACAATCTCCTCATCCATATTCCTGGACAGCTCCAGGCGCACCGGCGCCAGTTTTTTCCTCTCCTTCATCAGCTCCGCCATGAACTCTCTGTAGTCCAGATCCTCATCGTACAGCGCGTCCGAATCAATGTCCGCGTTTCTCGTCACCCGCAGAAGGGACTTGGTTTTGATGGTATATCCCTGAAATACTTTGGAGATAAAATGAAGAATCAACTCCTCCGAGAGAATGTAGCAGCCACTCATGCCCGGCACGGGGATCAGACGCTCAAACACGTTGTT
>DBFBJF010000175.1:0-8319 GCA_048203265.1 Candidatus Merdiplasma sp. | reverse complement strand
GTCTGCGATCTTGCTGGCTACCAGGACTCCCTCATTTCCTCCCAGCTCATCAAAGATATGGATAATCGCCTCCAACTCCGAATAGGAAAGGGTGCTGATGGCGGACTTGACAATCTGTATTTTCCGGTTCTCCTCCGCATTCTCCTCATTGACGGAGCGCATCATCTCCAGCCCCACCACTGTGGTGCCGTACTCGCTGAGAATAATATCATCGATCTCATACTGACCGCTGCACTTGTACATAAATACCGTGCCGAGCCGTTCTCCCGCAATATCAATGGGGTTGATGATGGCCTGGTACTTCTTCACATCCTGACAAGCGAAACCAAGGGTTTCCAGGTTCACATTCTCCTTGGTGGAAAGCACACTCAAAAATCGTTCATTCAACATGGGGTCAATGAAACCGCCCACCTTATCCACAATCAGCTCTTTGATCTCCTCCACACCTTCACATTCACTGACTCCCAGCACTTTTCCTTTTTTGCTGATCACCAGAATATTGGAGTCCATAATCTCTGTCAGTACCTCACAGATATCATTAAATACAACTTTGCTGGTGTTATTATTGTGCAAAAGCTGATTAATCTTTCTGGTTTTATCTAATAACTGTACACTCATACCTGCCTCCCACACACCCTCAGGTTTTCATTATGATGTTACTACTCACAGCAACATTACGATAAATCAAATTCTATCACATAATTTTCAGAATTTCAATCAAGTTTTTGTTCTTTATTCATAATATATCCACAATTTTCATTTGCGCACAGCAATTTGTTTCCCTTTTCCACCATATAGCTGCCGCACTCCGGACATTTCTGCTCCGAGGGCTTCTGCCAGGACATGAAATCGCATTCCTGATTCTCGCATCCATAGTATCGGCGGCCCTTCTTGGTTTTGCGAATCACCACCTGGGCGCCGCACTTGGGGCAGGCTACTCCCGCCTTTTCCAGATAAGGCTTGGTATTGCGGCACTCCGGGAAGCCCGGGCAGGCCAGAAATTTTCCATGAGGGCCATACTTGATCACCATATTTCTGCCGCACTCCTCACAAATCACATCCGTCACCTCATCGGCGATGGAGACCTTATCCAAAGTTTTTTCCGCTTCCTTTACCGCCTCATCCAGATCGGGATAAAAATTCTTGACCACACTCTTCCAGTCCAGTTTCCCCTCCCCCACGGAATCCAGCAGGGACTCCATATTGGCGGTAAAAGTCACATCGATGATGCTGGGAAAAGCCTTTTTCATCATCTGATTTACTGCCTCGCCCAGCTCCGTCATATACAGGTTTTTCTGCTCCTTCACCACATACCGTCTGGCCAGCAGGGTGGTGATGGTGGGCGCGTAGGTGCTGGGCCGTCCAATACCCAATTCCTCCAGGGTCTTTACCAGGGAAGCCTCCGTATAATGGGCCGGAGGCTGAGTAAAGTGCTGTTTGCTGTCAAAGTTCTTCAGGGTCAGCACGGAATTCTCATCCAGCTTTCCGGACAGCACATTGGAGCCCTTCACATCCTCCTCCCCATCCGTGTACACCGACAGAAAACCGTCAAAGATCAGCCTGGAGGCCGATACCGTGAAAATGTATTCATTTCCCTCGATCTTCACGGAGGTAGTTTCAAATTTGGCCTGCTCCATCCGGCTGGCGGTAAACCGCTTCCAAATCAGCTGATACAATCTGAACTGATCTCTTCCCAGCGCTTCCTTGATCTGAACCGGGCTGCGCCGGATGTCGGAGGGGCGGATGGCCTCGTGGGCATCCTGAATTTTCTGGCTGCTCTTCTTCTCGGTCACTCTGGAAGCCACATACTGTTCTCCGTAGGTTTTGCCAATATACTCTCTGGCTGCCTGATCCGCCTCCTCGGAAATCCGGGTGGAATCGGTACGCAGATAGGTAATCAGACCCACCGTGCCCTCTCCCTTAATGTCAATGCCCTCGTAGAGCTGCTGGGCCAGGCGCATGGTCTTCTGGGTGGAAAAGTTCAATACCTTGGCCGCTTCCTGCTGCAGCGTACTGGTGGTAAAGGGCAGCGGGGCTTTCTTTACCCGCTCCCCCTTCTTTACTTCACGCACCCGATAGACCGCTCCCTCCAGGTTTTTCAATATCTGATCCATCTCCTCCTTGGATGAGATGGTCATCTTTTTCTCTTTTCCGTAAAATTTGGCTGTCAGGGGTTTTCTCTCCCCCTCCACCTGAAAATCGGCATCCAGGGTCCAGTACTCTTCCGGGATAAAGGCGTTGATCTCGTCCTCCCTGTCCCCGATGATGCGGAGCGCCACCGACTGCACCCGGCCCGCGGACAGCCCCCGCTTAATCTTCTCCCACAGCAGAGGACTGATGCGGTAGCCCACCATCCGGTCCACCATTCTTCTGGTCTGCTGGGCGTCCACCATGTTCATATCAATCTCTCTGGGATGCTTCAGCGCCTCTTTCACAGCCGTCTTCGTTATCTCGTTAAATGTGATGCGGTACATTTTCTTGGGATCCAGCTTCAGCGCCTGAGCCAGATGCCAGGAAATGGCCTCTCCCTCCCGGTCGGGGTCCGTTGCCAGATACACTTTATCCGCCTTCTTGGCCGCCTTGCGCAGCGCCGCCAAGATGTCTCCCTTGCCGCGGATCGTGATGTATTTGGGTTCGTAGTCATTTTCCGGGTCAAACCCCAGCTGGCTCTTGGGCAGATCTCTCACATGACCGTTGGATGCCATCACCTCGTAATTGGAACCCAGGAATTTTTTGATCGTTTTCACCTTTGTGGGTGACTCCACAATCACCAGATACTTTGCCATAAATATACCTCTATTTCAATCTCGCATATTGATTTTTTGAAACCTCTGTCACCAGGCCCGACAGCTGAAGCCGGACCAGAATCCCGGCCAGCCGCCCTAAGGGAAGGGCTGTTTTAACGGCAAGCTCCTCCAGACCTTTTGGCAACAAATCGAGGTTACTATACACCAATTCTTCTTCCGGCGCAAGTGAAAGTTTTTCTTTTTCTGCTTTTCGCCCACCCCTTTTCTCCAGATTCAGGCTTCGCAGCAAGGTCTCCACAGAACTGACAATGCCTGCTCCCTCCTCAATCAGCCGGTTGCATCCGAAACTGGTCCGGTCCGTCATCCTTCCCGGAACCGCATACACTTCCCGCCCCTGTTCCAGGGCCAGATCCGCTGTGATCAGTGAGCCGCTGCGCTCCCTGGCCTCCACCACCACAACGGCGTCGGACAGACCGCTGATCAGGCGGTTTCTCATGGGAAAATGTCTGGACAGGGGCGGCGCTCCCGGCGGAAACTCAGAGAGAATTCCACCCAGTTCCATCACGTTTCGATAGACAGAAAAATTTTCCCTGGGATAGCAGATATCCACGCCGCAGCCCAACACGCTGTAGCTGTCCCTTCCCAAATCACAGGCCGCCCGCTGAGCAATGCCGTCAATCCCCAGCGCCAGGCCGCTGACAATCTGCACCCCCGCTTCCGCCAGTGCCGCGCTAATCTCCCGGGCCGCGGCCCGGCCGTAATTGCTGCACTGCCGGGCTCCCACAACGGCCACCGCCGGACGCTCATCCTGGGGCAGCCTGCCCCGGAAGAACAGTCCCCCCGGGCAGTCCGGAAGCTGCCGCAGCCTTTCCGGAAACCCCTCTGCCTGCCGGCTGATAAAGTTTATTCCCTGTTTTTCCAGTCTATGACAGATCCACTCCGGCGAATGCGCCCGCCGATAGGACAAAAAGGGATCCACCCACACCCGCCCGGCCTGCTTCCACTCATCAAAGGCCCCGTCAGGCGCCTCATATACCTGCCTTGGAGTTTTAAACCGGACAAGCAGGCTGTCCATCTGCCGTGCGTAAAGTCCCGGAGCGCTGCAAAGCCATGCCCAGTACATTTCCCCGGGGGTTGTTTTCCTGGCTTCTTCCTCCATAAACTTCCTCCCCTCTCCTATCTGGCCTTTCTCCAATATTTCTGGTCCAGAGACCGGTAGCAGATGGCCTCTCCCAGATGCGCCGTCTCAATCCCGGGGCTGCCTTCCAGATCCGCAATAGTTCTGGCCACCTTCAAAATACGGCAGTGGGACCGGGCGGTCAGCTCCAGCCGCTCAAAGCTGTCCCGCATCAGTTTTTCCCCCGTGGGGTCCAACGGACAATACCGCCTGACGCCAGCTGTATCCAGATCAGAATTAAACCGATATTTTGTTCCCTGATACCGATTTCGCTGCAGCTGTTGGGCCTGCTTCACCCGCTCCCTGATGGCGGCCGAGCACTCCCCCTGTCCGGTCCCGGTCAGTTCCTCATAATTCACGGTCCCCGCCTCCACGGCAATATCGATCCGGTCCAGCAGCGGAGCGCTGACGTGGTCCAGATAGCGCTGCACATCCCGCTGGGAGCAGGTACAGCGGTTCATATCGGGATAGTAGCCGCACTTGCAGGGATTCATGGAGGCCACCAGCATAAAGTCTGCGGGGAAGACATAACTTCCGGAATTTCTGGTTATGCAGATTCTCCCCTCCTCCATGGGCTGGCGCAGGATTTCCAGCGTCCCCTTCTCAAACTCCGGCAGCTCATCCAGATAGAGGATTCCCCGGTGGGCCAGACTCACCTCTCCCGGCCTTGGCCCCCGCCCGCCTCCTGCCAGCGCCGCGGCAGTGACGGTGTGGTGAGGGGCCCGGAAGGGTCTTCGGCTCAACAGTGCTCCATCCTCCGGCAGCGTTCCCGCGATACTGTGGATCTTGGAGACCTCCAGAGCCTCCTCCCAGGATAGTTCCGGCAGGATCGTGGGAATCCGCCTGGCCGTCATAGTCTTTCCCGCTCCCGGCGGCCCGATAATCAGCAGGTTGTGGAGACCGGACACAGCCACCTCCGCGGCTCTGCGCAGCAATGCCTGTCCCTGGATCTGGGAGAAATCTTCGCTCTGGTTTTTCCCCCGCCCCATCCGGATTTCTTCTATATTAATATTCTTCTCCTCAAGGGCCTCCTGCCCCCTCAGATAACGGATCACCTGACTGATATGGCTGGCTCCCAATACCCGGATCCCCTGGATCGCCGCTCCCTCCGCCAGATTCTCAGCCGGAACGACACAAGTATGGCACCCCTGTCTCACCCCGCAGGCTGCCAGCTCCATCACGCCGCGCACCCCGTTGATTCTGCCGTCCAGCCCCAGCTCTCCCACAAAGAGAGTCCCTTCCGCCGCACCGGCGGGCACCTGTTCCAGGCAGAGGAGCACCGCCACCGCAATAGGAAGGTCAAATCCGGAGCCCGCTTTACGCACATCCGCCGGAGCCAGGTTCACGGTAATTCTCTTGGCAGGCAGACGGATGCCCGCGTTTTTCAGAGCCGTGCGCACCCGATCCTGGGCCTCCCTCACCTCAGAGGCCAGATAACCCACCATGGAAAAAACGGGAAGTCCGTCGCTCACATCGGCCTCCACCACAATTTTGCAGCCATCTATCCCGCAGATAGCCGCAGACATCACAGAACTAAACATAAAAGTCCTCCCTTCTGCCGAAAAGATTCCTTATGTGCCTGCTTTTTTCTCTTTTTTTATCAGGAAACTGAGAAACGAACTGTCCTCAAACGAAATGTGACTTCACTATAACATAGAATAGTCAAGAAAACAAGAGGGAGCTGCCGCAAATTGCGGCAGCCCCACTCTAATGTTACTATTTACAGCCACTCTGCTTTCCATTACTCTTTTTTGCCCTGGAAACGGCAATTATAATTTCCAAATATCCCGGTTGTACTGGGCAATCGTACGGTCGGAGGAGAAATAGCCCGCCTTGCTGATGTTTACCAGCATCTTTTTGCTCCATGCCTTCCGGTCCTCGTAGTCCTTCAGTGCTTCCTCCTTCTTCGCCATGTAGGACTTCAAATCCAACAGGGTCATGAACCAATCCTTGCCGATCAGCTCTCTGTGCAGGCGCTCCAGATTTTCCCTCTGGCCCACCGACATCAGCTCATCGCTGACGATAAAGTCCACTGCCCGGCGGATCTGGGGATCGGACTCATAGTAATCCCGTGACACATAGTCCGCCTTGGCATAGTGCTCGATCACCTGGCTGCTGGTCTCGCCGAAAATATAAATATTGTCCTGGCCCACCAGGTCGGCGATCTCCACGTTGGCTCCATCCATAGTCCCCAGAGCCACCGCGCCGTTGAGCATAAACTTCATGTTGCTGGTTCCGCTGGCCTCCTTGGACGCCAGGGAAATCTGCTCGTGGATATCCGCCGCAGGAATCAGTTTCTCCGCCAGCGTCACATTGTAGTTCTCCACCATCACCACTTTCAGCCAGGGGCTCACCTGGGGATCCTCATTGATCACCTTCTGCAGACACAGGATCAGGTGAATGATGTCCTTGGCAATCACATAAGCGGGAGCGGCCTTCGCGCCAAAGATTACCGTGATAGGGGTAGTGGGCTTCTTTCCCTCTTTAATCTCAAAATACTTGTTGATCACATACAGGGCGTTCATCTGCTGGCGTTTATACTCATGAAGCCGCTTGATCTGAATATCAAAAATGGAATTCTCATCAATCGGAATGTTCTGGGTGCGGGCCAGATACTCTTTCAGCTCGCTCTTGGCCTGATGCTTTACCTCCAGCAGGCGGCCCAGTACCTTCTCATCCTCCAGAAAAGCTCCCAGCTTTTCCAGCTCATCCGCATCCTTCTTAAACCCGTCTCCGATCAGCTCCTCAATCAGGTCCGTCAGAGCGGGATTGCAGTGCAGCAGCCAGCGGCGGAAGGTGATCCCGTTGGTCTTGTTGTTAAACTTCTCTGGATAAATACGGTAAAAATGATTCAGCTCCGTGTTCTTCAAAATCTCTGTGTGCAGGTAGGCCACACCGTTTACGCTGAAGCCATAGTGAATATCGATGTGGGCCATGTGTACCAGGTTATCTTTGTCAATAATATACACAGAAGGATCATCGAAAGATTTCTTCACCCTGGCATCCAGCTCCCGGATGATGGGCATCAGCTGGGGAACCACCTTTTCCAGATAGGATACCGGCCATTTTTCCAGCGCCTCCGCCAAAATAGTGTGATTCGTGTAAGCGCAGGTTCTGGTGACAATACGGATCGCCTCATCCATGGAGATGCCTTCCTGGGTCAGAAGCCGGATCAGTTCCGGGATCACCATGGTGGGGTGGGTATCATTAATCTGAATCACCGCGTAGTCAGGCAGATCATGAAGATTGCAGCCTCTGGCCTTCCCTTCGTCCAGGATCAGGCGGGCGCCGCTGCTCACCATGAAATACTGCTGGTAAATCCGAAGCAGGCGGCCCTCCTCATCGCTGTCATCGGGATAGAGGAACAGAGTCAGGTTTCTGGAAACATCCTCCTTGTCAAACTGAATCCCATCTCCCTCCACAATACTCTCGTCCACGGTCTCCACATCAAACAGGTGCAGTTTGTTGGTCCGGTTCTCATAACCAATCACATCGATATCGTACATCCTGGCCTGAAGGTTTACGCTGCCGCAGCTTACCGGATAAACCACGTCCGTCTTCGTCAGCCAGCTCTCCCCCTCGATCCAGGGATTGGGGGTCTCTTTCTGAAGCTGATTCTCAAAAATCTGCCGAAACAGGCCGAAATGATAGTTCAGGCCAATTCCGTCCCCATTCAGCCCCAGAGTGGCGATGGAATCCAAAAAACAGGCGGCAAGCCTTCCCAGCCCGCCGTTGCCCAGAGAGGGTTCCGGCTCCGTCTCCTCAATCTGCGCCAGACTCTTTCCATTGGCTTCCAGTTCCTGTCGCACCTGATCGTAGATTCCCAAATTGATCAGATTGTTGGACAACAATTTTCCCACCAGAAACTCCGCCGAGATATAATACAGTTTCTTTTTTTCTGTGCTCTTCTGCCCCTTTTTGGCCATTCCCTTCACCATCTCCAGCAGGGCATAATACAATTCTTTGTCGGTACAATCTTTGATTTCACGATGATACCTGTTATTGACAATTTCCCGCAAATTCATATCGATTCCTCCAATATATCCATTTCTCCCAAAGGTCATATAGCTTGATTATATCTTTTCTTTGCCTTTTTTTCTTGTATAATTCGGGCAAAAAGTAGTACAATTCTATCATCAAGTTGCTATGAATCATAACATCATCCGGTCACAAGAAAGGAGCCCTGTCATGCACATTCCCGAATATGAAGCCTACCATGAAAAAAAAGTCCATGGGGATCCCGCTTTCCCCTACACCACCTACCCCTGCTCCATTCCTCTGGATTTTCCCTGCGTCCCTCTCCACTGGCATGAGGAGATGGAACTGGTCTACATCAAAAAAGGACAAGGGATAGTGAATGTGGATCTGACCCCTGTCCAGGTATCGGCCGGAGAT
>DBFBJF010000174.1:0-4048 GCA_048203265.1 Candidatus Merdiplasma sp. | reverse complement strand
CTCCCGAGTGTATTCATTTATCACCCTAGTGTAGAAGTTGATGGTTCCCAGAATCTGATACTGGTCGCACTCCATGCCAAAGGGCATGAAATAGGTATCCACAATGGAGAGCACATCCTCCTGCATCACCCGGCGGGAAATCATATTGTACAGATCCATATCCTCCAAAGTCAGGCTCTCAATGGCCTCCTGATTGCCGTTCTTCGCGGCGGAAACCAGGGAGGTGCGTTTGCTGAAATATTCTTTCTGCTCCTCCATCCGTTTTTCATTTACCTTCAGCGGAAGGAGGATCATTCCGTTTAAGGCCAGGCCGGAAAATGTGGTGGAAATCCGTTTTCCCTTCAGATGCTTTAAAATTCTCTCCCGGTGATAGTCCGCCGGATTTTGAACGTAGAAAATCAGTGAGATACCCACACGGCCCTCATCGCAGATTCCCACATAGGAGTCTCCCCCGATTCGCTTTTCAATCACCAAATCCTCCGAGGTGGTAATCCCGCTGCCCTTCAGAAAGGGAAAGTAGAATTGGCGGTGAAACCCATGTCCGTCCAGTTCTCCGCAGACCTTAATTCCCAGTTCCGGACCGTAAAATTTTGTCAACTCCAGAAAAGCCCGGTTTCCCTCTTCCTCCTTCACCGCCTCCCGGTGTTCATAGGATCGGAATACATCATCCAGAAGAAGCTGTACCTCATATTCTGATTTCATAGTATCTCCAAAGCCGATGGCTCTCAGATAGGAATGCATGGCTCCACCTCCCCTCTGCTGCGGTGATTCATTTCTGTCCTATTTTCCAAATCGGATAGAGGAAGATTTCTTCCCCTATCCGATCATCGCGATACCTTGCTCATCTCGTGGCGTTGCCACTCGATGACTGTTGCGCGTCGGATTTGCCCCGCAGAGCAGCATTTTCTGCTGCAAATCTGCGCGCTTCCACATCTTATTCCTGGGGCTTTAATTCCGTCTGGCCGCCCATATAAGGCTGCAGGGCCTTGGGGATTCTCACGCTTCCATCCGCCTGCAGATTATTTTCCAGGAACGCAATCAGCATTCTGGGGGGCGCCACCACTGTATTGTTCAGCGTATGAGCCAGATATTTCCTGCCATCCTTGGATTTCACCCGAATACCCAGTCTTCTTGCCTGAGCGTCTCCCAGGTTGGAGCAGCTTCCTACCTCAAAATATTTCTTCTGGCGGGGAGACCAGGCCTCCACGTCCAGAGATTTTACCTTCAGGTCCGCCAGATCTCCGGAACAGCACTCCAGCGTTCTCACCGGAATATCCAGGCTGCGGAAGTAGTCCACGGTATTCTGCCACAGCTTATCAAACCACATGGGACTCTCCTCCGGCTTGCAGACTACAATCATCTCCTGTTTCTCAAACTGGTGAATCCGGTATACGCCTCTCTCCTCAATGCCGTGGGCACCCTTCTCCTTGCGGAAACAGGGAGAATAGCTGGTGAGGGTATAGGGAAGCTCTTCCTCCGGATTAATGGTGTTGATAAACTTTCCGATCATGGAGTGCTCACTGGTACCGATCAGGTACAGATCCTCCCCCTCAATCTTGTACATCATGGCATCCATCTCCGCAAAGCTCATCACTCCGGTCACCACATTGCTGCGAATCATAAAGGGAGGAATACAGTAAGTAAATCCTCTGCCAATCATAAAATCTCTGGCATAGGACAACACAGCTGAGTGAAGTCTCGCAATATCCCCCATCAGATAATAGAAACCGTTTCCTGCCACTCTTCCTGCAGCGTCCATATCGATTCCATGAAACTTCTCCATAATCTCCGTATGGTAGGGAATCTCAAAATCGGGAACCACCGGCTCTCCGAACCGCTCTATCTCCACGTTCTCACTGTCATCTTTTCCGATAGGCACGGAGGGGTCGATGATGTTTGGAATCACCATCATCTTTTCTTTCAGGCTGGCCTCCACCTCTTTCTCACGCTCCGCCAGCTCATTCATTCGCTCCGCAAACTGGGAAACCTTTCCCTTGGCTTCCTCCGCCTCTTCCTTCTTTCCCTGGCCCATCAGTTTCCCGATCTCCTTGGAAATACGGTTCCGGTCTGCCTGAAGAGACTGGAGTTCCTGCTTGATCTCTCTGTTCTCCTTATCCAGCGCAAGAACCTCATCCACCAGGGGAAGTTTCTCATCCTGGAATTTATTTTTAATATTCTGCTTTACCACATCAGGGTTTTCTCTCACAAACTTAATGTCTAACATTTCTGATTCCTCACTCTTCTAAAAATAACACTTCCAAAGGACGGTACCCTTTCCTATCCCCCGATCGTGTCTCATCCTTGTCCCTCAGGGGCAGTCCAATCCTCCGTACCATCATATCACAGATGTTTTTGAATACCAAGTGGTTAATTCACATTTTTGTCTGTCCACTGCTTCCTTAGCTCCGTAAGAGCGGGACTGAATCTTCGAAGAGGCGGCGAATGCGCATGCGGGCGGGCCGTGAACGTGAATAAAGAATAATTGCTTCCCCGTCTCTGTTAGAAAAAGCTGCCGTAGGATACTTTCTCCTGTTTTCCATATTTCAGGAAGCCATAAAAGTATTCTGCGGCAGCTTTTTTATACTACTTATGAATTTTTATACACTTATACTTATTTTTATGCTTATATTTATGCATTCCATTTTTACAGGTCGCTCAGATAATTGACCGCCTGACGGAGCGCCTCCTTTTCTTCCTGTCCCAGCACAATGTAGGATTCGCCTTTTACAATCTCCTTCACATACGTGTAGCAGCCCTCTCTGCTGTGTATGGCGTTCAGGACAAAGCCAGTATTGCTCTCATCCAGCATAGCCAGTGCAAAACTCAGCTTTCCACCCACATCCGGAAAGGCGTCATACTTAACAATTCCGATCTTATTGGTGGTGCGGGAGAGAATTTCTTTCATCTTAGCGATTTCATTGGCGTGATTCTTGGTCACCTCCGTCAGATGATCCACTTCCAGAAATTTCTGAGCAAAGGCCTTTTCCAGGGAAACCGCATCTTTTCCACGCATAAATATACGGTATCGTTTCAGAAACCGTGTTAGCTTCATGGAAACCCGGACCATATAGATCAATACGAAAACCATGATCGCCATCATAACAATCATCAAAATTCCCGGGTCAAAACCCAGAGAATTTAAAATACTGCTCTGCATTATTTTGCCTCCCTTATTTTTCCCTCATTATTTATTTCCCCGATCAACAGGGCATCATCCAAGCTCTTAAACCGGATCCTCCGCCTGATGAATATTGCGCAGCATATCGTAAATACGTTCCAGCTCATCATCGGAATAATACTCAATCTCGATCTTCCCCTTGTGATCAGAGCGATGATGAACCGTCACCTTCGTGCCAAGAATCGCTTTCATTTTCTCTTCCATATCCTTGTACACATAGTCATAGGCCGTATCCTGCTTTTTGGGCTTCTCCTCCTTTTTATTCTGGAGAGATTTCACCATTTTTTCCACATCCCGGACACTCATCTTCTCATCAAAGATCTGATTCGCCGCCTTCCACTGAATCTCCGGATCCTCAATAGCCAAAAGTGCCCTGGCATGTCCCGTGGTGAGCATATCATCAATCAGCATCTGCTGCACTCTGGGATCTAACTTTAACAGCCGCATAGAATTTGTCACTGCGGTCCTACTTTTGGATACCCGCTCCGCCACCTCGTCCTGCTTTAGATGAAATTCTGTCAGCAGCCGTTTGTATGCCTGAGCTTCTTCGATAGGATTCAAATCTTCCCTCTGAATATTTTCAATGAGGGAGATCTCCACGATCTCCTGGTCCGTAAATTCCTTGATTATGACAGGAATTTCCTTCAGCCCTGCCATTTTGGCAGCCCTCCAGCGGCGCTCACCGGCTATGATTTCATAGTAATCATCCCGTTTTTGAACAATGAGAGGCTGCAGAACGCCGAACTGTTTGATAGAATCGGCTAATTCCAGCAAAGAATCCTCATCGAATTTTTTCCGCGGCTGATCCCGGTTCGGCTCTACCTCCGTAATTTTCAGAAGCTGCTCCTTTTTTTCCGTTTTTTCTTCCTT
>DBFBJF010000173.1:0-8326 GCA_048203265.1 Candidatus Merdiplasma sp. | reverse complement strand
GGCTAAAAGAATGAAGAGAAAATGGATCGGTGCGATGATGGCTTGCACAGCCCTGACGCTGGGGATGGGACTTACCAGCCTGGCAACAGAGTACGAGGGGTACACTCAGGAAGAGTTTGATGCCCTGGAGGCAACCACAGTTGTCAAGTCAGATGATTCCCCCACAGGTTACTATGTAACCTTCCGCTATGTGGACCCGGATGCCACAAGGGTGAGAATTTACGGAGAGTGGACGTTCTCAGATCCCGCTCATTCCACCGTGGCAACCAGCACCAACACGGCGCCGGAAGACTGGCAGGACGGCTACACGGTATGGCAGACGGCTGGCTGGCCCACTGCGGATATGACGCTGGATGAGGAGACCGGTATCTGGTCCTACACCATTCCCCTGCCCAACGGTACCTACAATTACCGCTACTATGTGGGCGGCGCAGAGGACGCGGAGCTGACCGACTACACCGATGCGGTGATGGTGTGCGATCCCTCCAATCCCAATTACACCTATGACCGGCAGGATGCGGAGATGACCGGTGAGATGTATCTTACCTCTGTGTATGTTCCCTACGATGAGGAGAAGCAGGCAAATACCACCTGTGTGGAGGAGCAGGCGCCCAGAGATGGGGAGAACGGAGAGGTTTTCTTTGAGGATGTGACGCTGGAGAGCGGCATTGAGACCAGCTATGGTGTATATCTGCCCTACGGGTATGATGAGAATCAGGAATATCCTATCCTGGTGCTGTTCCATGGCGGCGGTGGATACGATGGAAGCTGGTTTAACAACGGGCTTGCCAACATCCTGGACAATATGATCGCGGAAGGCCGTCTGGAGCCCACCATCGTGGTAACGCCCAACGGAGAAGATTTCCCGGATGAGGATGCAGATCTCAGATGGGATCGGGATGCCATCACTGATTTTGTAGTAAACGATCTGCTGCCCCATATGGCAGAGGAGTACAATGCCTCCACAGATCCCTCCAGAAGAGCCATCGGCGGCCTGTCTCAGGGAGGAGCGGCCATCATGAATGCTTACTTCAACGCCACTGAGGAATTTGGTTACTACATTGACATGAGCTCTCCCATGAAAGAAAATGTTCATGCGGATTTCACCAAAGAAGAGCTGAACGATGTGAAACTGTTTATTGGTTATGGACTGTATGACTTTGTGCAGACCCAGGTGTACTTCAACGAGGAGAAGGCGGCTGTGGAAGGCAGCATCTACGAGTACATTTACGGTCTGGCGGATGCAGGTGTTGACTTCATGGTAAAGAACGATTTGAAGTACGGCCATCAGTGGTCTCTGTGGAGAGAGCTGGTTGTGTATGCGTTTGACAATTTCCTGTGGCAGTAAGACGGGAAACAGTTCTCCTGCTGATCAAGTGAATCCTTTGTGAATAGATTGGGATATGGCAAAATTTCGGAAGGATCTTTTGTCATATCCCTTCTTTGTTATATATTTGCACTTCAGGAAAAGAAAACCATTGCATCCCCCATGAATTTTGTATACAATAAACGTATCAGGGCATGCAACGTGACGGGTGCGCATGTGGGCGGGGGCTGTGAATAGTAAGTGCGCCCAGTAAGGGCGCAGCATTTAACGGAAGAGACCTGGCACTGGTGAAAGGTGGACAACTGCAGGCGGGGTGAATGGGTATGAGAGAGTTAAAGCTGAAGGCCATGGCTAAAATCAATCTTGGCCTGGATGTGCTGAGAAAAAGAGAGGACGGGTATCATGAGCTGCGGATGATCATGCAGACGGTCCGTCTTTACGACAGAGTGCAGCTGACGGTGACGGAGGCTCCGGGAATCCGGGTGAAGACAAATCTCAGTTTTTTGTCAACCGGTGAAGACAACCTGGTATACAAGGCGGCAAAGCTGCTGATGGATGAATTTCAGATCGCAAAGGGATTGTTTATTAATCTGGACAAACATATCCCTGTGGCGGCGGGTCTGGCGGGCGGAAGCTCCGATGCCGCCGCGGTGCTGGTGGGCGTGAACCGGCTGTTTCACCTGGGGCTGTCCAGGGAGGAGCTGATGGAGCGAGGCGTGAAGCTGGGGGCGGACGTACCCTACTGCATTTTGCGGGGGACGGCTCTGGCGGAGGGCATCGGGGAAAAACTGACCCCGCTGCCCTCGCCGCCTGCCTGCTATGTGCTTTTGGCAAAGCCGAAGGTTCATGTATCCACAAAGTTTGTATATGGAAACCTGAAGGTGGATCAGCTGGCGGCCCATCCCGATGTGGACGGCCAGATCCAGGCGCTTCAGAATGGGGATCTGCGGAAATTGGCGGAGTGCATGGGGAATGTGCTGGAGACGGTGACAATCCCGGCGTATCCGGTGATTGAGGAGATCAAAAATGAGATGAAGCAGATGGGAGCGCTGAACGCCATGATGAGCGGGAGCGGCCCCACTGTGTTCGGGCTGTTTGAGGACCGGGGAATGGCCAGAAAGGCCTTTGAGCGGCTGCGCCGCGGCAGTCTGGCAAAGCAGGTGTATCTTGTGGAACCTTTCTGTCACCGCGCATCCGGCAGAGAGCAGGATGACAATGCCACTCTGAAAAACGGGGGAGGAGGGATCGACCATGACGGATGACATTCAGCTTCAGATGAAGGAATATCTGCCTCTTCGGGATGTGGTGTTCCAGACATTGCGGCAGGCCATCCTGAGGGGAACGCTTCAGCCAGGGGAGCGTCTGATGGAGATCCATCTGGCTCAGAAGCTGGGAGTCAGCAGGACTCCCGTCCGGGAAGCCATCCGCATGCTGGAACTGGAGGGGCTGGTGGACATGGTTCCCCGCCGGGGGGCCGTGGTGGCGGAGATCACCAAGTCGGATCTGGAGGATGTGCTGGAGGTGAGGGCCGCTCTGGAGGAGCTGGCGGTGAAAAAGGCCTGCCAGAATATGACGAAGGAGCAGATCGTCCAGTTAAAGCAGGCGGCAAAAAAATTTGCCGACTGTCTGAAAAGGGAGGATCTGATGGCCAGCGCCCAGGCGGATGTGGATTTTCATGAGATCATCTGTGAGGCCACCGGAAACCGCAGGCTGATCCAGATCCTCAACAATATCCGGGAGCAGATTTACCGTTATCGTCTGGAGAATCTGAAAGATAAGAGCAGCCATGAGAATCTGGTGGAGGAGCACCGCATAATTTGCCAGGCGCTGGAGGAGCGGTCCGAGGAGAAGGCCAGCCAGGCAATCCGGGTTCATATTGAACAGCAGAGAAAGTCCATTATTGAGAGCCTGCACATGGAGAAGCAGGAAAATCCCGGAAATCCCCAGGGGGATAACTTTGTATCCTGAGGGAGCAAACCTTTGACTGTTCCACATAAAAATGAAAAGATTTGGAAATGATACAAGGACAGGAGGAATCTCCTGTCCTTTTTCGGCTGCTGAGGAAAAGTTCTGACACGCTCTTATGCGGAATGCGCTTGCTTTTTCCGGAAGGCTGCTTAAGACAGGAACAGGAGGAAACCGGGAAGTGCTGATTGAAACAGCGCTTCCTCAGACCAGAGGAAGAAGGAGGTTACGATCCATGAGCGAAGCAATTTCCGGGGACATCAGCCAGATCAGAGACAGGATTACCGGACTGTGCGCGGGCTGTGATGATATTATTATCCGCCCCATGAGGCTGGGAAGCCCCCATCCCACAGACTGTCTGGTAGTCTATATTGAGACGGCGGTAAGCAATATGATGCTGGAGGATTCGGTGATCGGCAAGCTTCTGAATCATCTGTGGGAGATGGATGAGGCATCGATACAGGAGGCTGTGGAGGAGAATGGCCTGGGAATTTCCGATGTAAAGGAGCTGGCTACCATGGAGGAGGCCATGGCGGCGCTGCTGGCGGGCAACGCCATTTTTTTCCTGGATGGGTACCAGAAAGCCCTGAAAATTTCCAGCAAGGGCTATCCGGGAATGGGAGTTCCGAAATCGGATTCCGAAAAGGTCCTGCGGGGATCCAAGGAGGCTTTCAGCGAATCGGTTAAGATTAATTCCGCCCTGGTGCGAAAACGGCTGCGCACCACCAGGCTGAAGGTGGAGGAACAGTTCCTGGGAGAGGAGTCCAATACGTTGCTGGCCCTGGTATATCTGGAGGATCTGGTGTATCCCAGCCTGCTGCAGGAGATAAAAAGCCGGCTGGAAGGAATACAGACAGACGGGGTGATGGACAGTGGGGTGATTGAACAGTTGACCCAGGATGTGTGGTATTCTCCTTTTCCCCAGTTTCAGACTACGGAGCGGCCGGACCGGGCGGCTGCGGCCATTCTGGAGGGCCGGATCCTGATCCTGTGTGACAACACGCCGGTGGGCCTGCTGCTGCCTACCACGATGAACAGCCTGCTGCAGACGGGAGACGATTATTATGGACATTTTGAGATTGCCTCTCTGCTGCGCTGCATCCGGTATCTGGCGGTATTTTTGGCCTTCTCGCTGCCCGGTTTGTATCTGGCCGTGACGGGGTTTCACCCTCAGATTCTGCCGGTCAATTTGGTTCTGTCCATGGCGGAGGCCAGAAGTGGAGTACCCTTTCCCGCTATGGCGGAGGTGCTCCTGATGGAAATATCGTTTGAGCTGATGCGGGAGGCCGGGCTTCGAATGCCGGGTCCCATTGGAAATATGATTGGAATTGTGGGCGGCTTGATCATCGGCCAGGCTGCTGTGACAGCCAACCTGATCAGTCCCATCATTGTGATTGTGGAGGCGCTGACGGCGCTGGGCTCCTTCTCCATCCCCAATGAGGAGCTCTCCGAGGCCTTTCGCATTTTAAAGTACGGGATGATTCTCCTGTGCGGAATGTTTGGCCTCTACGGTTTCGCGGCGGGGTGGCTGGCCCTGCTGATCCACCTGGCGGGATTGAAGAGCTTTGGGATCCCGTATCTGATGCCCTTCGCCGCGGGAGAGCGGGACGGGATCTCCGGTTGGAGCGACGGGCTGCTGCGGGCGCCCATGAGCAGGCTGAAGCGCAGACCCGTTTATGCCAGACGGGAAAAAAGGGAGAGAACCTCAAAATGAAGAAAATGTTTTCCAATAACCATAAAATCACAGCCCGGCAGGTGCAGGCGCTTTTGCTGACCGATTGGACGGGGAAGATTATGCTGATTCTCCCGGCCCTTGTTGGAGGCTTGGGGGGAAGAAACGCGGTGGCGGGCGCATTGGCTGGTCTGGCGCTGGCTGTGGCAGCGGGAGTCCTGATCGTGGGAACCGGGGGGAACAAAGAGGCCAAGGGGAAGGAAAGCTACCTTGCGGCTTTGGAAAAGCGGATTGGATACGTGGGAGCGGTGACAGTCCGGCTGCTGTACGGCGTCTATTTTCTGTACCATACAGCGCTTATGCTGTATCTTTGCGGGGAAACCGCGGTGACCTGTCTGCTGCCGGAGACGGAGTTCTGGCAGGTGACGTTGGTGGCGGTTCTGCTCGGCTGCTACCTGGCCTGGGGCGGTCTGGAAGTGAGAGGGCGGGTCAGTGAGCTGACGGCTTTTGTGATCTGGGGGCTTTTCTTTCTCATGCTGCTGTTTTCCATGTCGTCTCTGGAGCCGTCCCAGCTGGCAATGTCCGGCGGCAGCCTGGAAATAGAGCCTTTCTTCTCCTGTGTCGGCGGTGTGCTTCTCGGCTTTGGAGTCCTTGGGGCACTGCCGCTGATCCGGGATCAGGTGGAGGACAGTAACCACCTGCCGGGGAGTATCAGAAAAGCAGTGGCGCTGACGGGTGTATTGCTGCTCATGGTACTGTTGTCCGGATTTGGTATATTTGGTGCAGCGGGAATGGAGCGGCTGCGCTGGCCGGTGATCGCGCTGATGAGCAGCGGCAGGCTGCAGGGAATTTTCCTGCAGCGCTGGGATGTGCTGCTTTTGGGGCTGCTGGTATTCGGCCTTTTTATGTCGGTGGGATGCGGCATCTATTATCTGGGTGTGGCGGCGGACGGCTATCGGAGCGGACGCCGGGGATGGCTGGCAGCCGGCGCGGCGGCGTCCTGGCTTTTATGCCTCTGGATGCGCCAGTCCCATCCGGTTCTTCTTTGGGGGTCACGGATTGCTTTCTGGGGATGCACGCCCATATTGTTCCTCATTGCGGTCTGGCTGCGGTTGAGGGAGAAGCTGGAGCAAAGAAGGATGGTATCTGGGCACCACACCGGAAAGGAGCAGGATGAACGGGAAGAGCGGCAATAGAAACGGAAACGGATTAAAAATTTTGACGGCGGTCTGTTTGACCATTGCTTTGACGCTGCTGTCCGGCTGTTCCGTCAGGGAACTGGAGGAGAGAAAATTTCCGCTGGCGCTGGAGGTGGGAGCCATGGACGGAAAGCTGGTGCTGGCCTGCGCCTGGCCCGCCGCAGGTGGAGAAGAGCAGGAGCAGGGAGACACTCTGGGGCAAAAAGGCGAGTCCGGGGAGACGGCCCAGACGGAGGAGACGTCAGGCTTTTCTCCCGGAGATGAGCCGATAAATAATGAGAGCATCACTGCAGTGTGGGCCGATACGGCGGCGGAGGCGGTGGAAGAGATTCAAAGCCTTCAGGCTCAATATGTGGACTACAGCCAGGTCCGGGCCATCCTGTGGGATGTAAGTCTGCGGGAGGAACCGGACCTGGAGGAGGAGCTATTGCTGTGGCTGGAGGATTCTCCCGCGTTTGCCAGAAATCTGCTGGTTTTTACCGTATCCAGCCAGGAACTGACCCTCCGGGAGGTGCAGGAGCGGTCCCAGGGACGGGCAGGAGCCTATCTGGAAAATCTGTACCGCAATAATCCGGCCTTCCAGGAAACGGCCAGAACGCTGGAGGAGGTGCTGTATATGCCGGAGAGGAAGCGGTGATGGGGCGGCTTGCCGGGAGAAAGAAGTATCCCGCCCATCAGGAGGAAATGTCCAGTCCGGAAAGAAAGAGCGCCCAGCCCGTCAGGCCGCAGGCGCGTCTGCGATGCAGCCGCCCGCCGCAAGGCGGCTTGTGCCTGCGGCTTAGATGGGCGTCCCGCCCATCTTTCGGAAAGAGCCTTCTGGTTCCCTGCGGATAAATCCGCGTAACCTTAAGGCTCTTTCCTTCTGACGGGCTGGGCTGGTGACGAAAAAAAGTGGTGGATGCATTGACTATAAAATAACAATGTGTTATCATTTTCATTGACCAAAGAAGAATGGATAGGAACGTCTGTAATATCAGATTCCTGGACAGTGAGAAAGGGGTAAAATGAAATGGCAAACAAAATTACTATCATTGGTGCCGGTTCTGTAGGCGCTACAATTGCGTACACACTTTCCAACGAAACGATTGCAACGGAGCTGGTTCTGATTGATATCAACAAGAAAAAAGCTGACGGCGAGGCAATGGATATTCTGCAGGGTACTGCATTCCGTGATCCGATTACCGTAGTATCCGGCGACTATGATGCAGCGAAGGATTCCGATATCGTTATTATTACTTCCGGCGTTGCCAGAAAGCCTGGACAGACCAGACTGGATCTGACCAAGATCAACGTAGGTATTATTAAGGACATTGCGAAGAATATTGCTCAGGCAGCTCCGAATGCCCTTTACATCATTGTCAGCAACCCGGTTGACATTCTGACCTATGTATTTATGAAAGAGTCCGGTATTCCGGAGAACCGCATCATCGGTTCCGGTACCTCTCTGGATACTGCCAGACTGCGTTCTCTGCTGGCTGAGGAGTGCTGCATTTCTTCCAAGAACGTACATGCCTACATTTTCGGTGAGCATGGCGACAGCTCCTTCGTTCCGTGGTCCGCAGCTCACATCGCAGGCATCTCCATCAAGGAGTACTATGAGAAGTACAGCCCCAACAAGGATACCATTACCTTTGATCCGGAGCGCATCATCAATTATGTGCGCACCTCCGGCGGCGTTGTAATTGCCAACAAGGGAGCTACCTTCTATGCAATCGCTGTATCCGTGGTTCGTCTGTGCAAACTGCTTCTGAGTGCTCATAACTCTGTAGCCACCGTTTCCACCATGATGCATGGCGAGTACGGCCTGAACGATGTATGTGTCAGCGTATCCACAGTGATCGGACCGAAGGGTGTTCAGGATCGGATTATCCTGGATCTGACCGATGAAGAGGTGGAGAAACTGCACTACAGCGCAAAGCAGCTGCGTGATATGATCGACCAGATCTAAGGAAATGCTGATATAACAGATGATAAGGAAAACAAGGACGTCCCAAAGGGTCGAATGGCCCAGGGGCGTCTTTTTCCTTGTGCGCCTGGCGGCGCACGTTTCTAGCGGGTGCAAGTCCCAAATCCGCCCGGTAGCGGGAAGGATACAGCCGAAGGCAAGGGTGTTGCAGGTGACTGCAAATCTGAAGGAAGCCGGATGTGGGAAACATACTAACC
>DBFBJF010000172.1:0-2707 GCA_048203265.1 Candidatus Merdiplasma sp. | reverse complement strand
GCAGCATATACTGCATTTTCTTTTCTTCCTCCTCATGGTTAAGCTGCTGGGCAATATCTTCATGGATTCGGGAGAGCATAGTGTTTGTAGCTGCGGTGATAGTTCCGATCTCATCTGCACTGTCATCCTGGACATGGAGTTCATAATTTCCGGATTGAATTTCAGCCATTTGCCGGCTCAGCCGGGTCAGACGTTTTAGGGAAAGGTGAGTGATCAGACAGGAGATTACCACCATAATCCCGATCAGAGCGGCAAGACAGAGGTACAGAAGGCCGAAAAATGACTGATAGGGCATCATCATATATTCTCTGGACATATGCGCAATGAGGTAGAGCCCTTCCATTGCCATGGAGCATTGGACGATAAAATCATAACCGTCTGGCTGCTCTTTTTTGTTGACGGTATATTGCTGGGATGAAAACAAAGTTTCCTCATAGGAGGAGGGAACAATGACGGAATCAGGCTGGTTGGCATAAATGACACGTTCCCCCTGAATGAGCTGGTAATCCTCCATTCCCAGCTCTTCCAACAGCGAAAACTGGAGGCGCATATCTGTGAAGGTAGTCAGGTTGATGGTGTAGCAAAGGATATTCCCCGCTGTAAATTCTTCAATATAAATAAAATAGGGAACATTCCCGTCTGTTCGCCTCAGATAGAGAATGGGGGCGTAGAGACGCGAAATCTCTTCTTTGGTGGCTTCCTGGTACCACTGAGTGGAGATGAGAGATTGCGCAATGTCCTGCATTTCCTCCTGGCAGAAGCAGTCTCCCAGGCTGGTGGTTACCATGACATAATTAATGCTGGAGATGACTCCTTCGTCGTTTTCTCTGTGACCTTCATCGGTAATGGGGAGAAATTCATTCATTTCCGTCCGTATCTGCTGCTGATCCACGTCAGGAAGATAGTAATCCTGAATAAGCTGAAGCATTTTTTCATTGGAGGTCAGCTCCTTGGCAGGACGATGCTGCTGAAGAAGGAAGCCGATTCGGACAGCGCACTCCCGCACTGTATTAGAAATATTGTCGGAAAGCTGATCCCTGGTGAGGTGGTAAAACAGTGGAGAGAGGAGACAAAGAAACAATAGCATGATAAGCCCCACAAGAGTCATTAAAAAGGCATTTTCCCTGCCAGGGATTTGAATTTCAGCTTGGGAAGCTTCATGGCTGTTCCTTCTTTCTGTATTCCTGAGGCGAAATACCGTAATATTTTTTAAACACACTGGAAAAATGGGATATGGTCCGGTAACCGGTTTTCTGACTGATTTCCGCGATTTTCAGATCTGTGTGATCAAAAAGATCCCGGGCCTTTTCCATTCGAATTTTGATCATAAGCTGCCAGACTGTGGAGGAGAGCTCTTTTTTCAGGAGCAGGTTCAGCTTATTCACATTTGTGTTCAGATCCCGCGCGATGTCCTCAGCGCTGAGATCGCAGTTTTGATAGTTTTGATAAACGCAAAGTATGGTTTTTTGCGTCAGCTCAGAGTACTGATGACGGTCGTTTTCATACCGCAGGCGTGCCAGCGTTCCATACCGGTCCTTCAGCCAGGTGAGGGCGGAGGGAATATCATACCAGGAAAAGAGAGAATGCTCGTCATACACTTCAAACAGACGGTGGCCTGAGGGATCCGGCAGTTTCCTGTGATAAGGCAGCAGAGCCTCCGTATACATTTCCAGCATATTCTCCATTGTGTCATAATTTTGCTCCAGAATAGCGCTTCGGTAGAGGCGGTCCATTTCCCGGCAGATTTCTTCCGTCCCGCTTCCGGAAAGTTTTCGGGAGAGAAGCTCTTTTGATGCCTTTGCGCCGGTTCGAGCGGAGCAGGATCGAAGCATATCTCCGTAGAGAATGGAAGATGGACCATAGAAATATTTGTGAGGCAGCAGTTCCCGCTTTTCTGTGTACTGTTTTACGCACTCCACAATAGAAACATTTTCAGCCAGCACTATCATGGAGAGAGAATGGTCATATTTGCGAGAAAAATTTTCTCTCACTTCATAAAGGAAATCCGTAAAATTTTCCAGTGGCCGCATCAGAAGAAGCAGAGAATCTGCCTCCAATTCCAGGGCCGCTTCCACTTCCCGGTACTGATAAAAAAAGCTTTTTAGGTCACCTTGGCGAATAATGACGGATTTCAGACGGAAGATTCGTTCCATCACCGGCAAAGGATGATCCTGAAAAATAACCGCAAGTTGATAGCATCCGGGAAAATATTGGAAAGGCAGCCGGCTGGCCGCAGGTGAAACAGGAGTTCCCTCATTAATGAGACAGGAGAGATTTCCCTCGGATATGTAGCGGGCTTCCCGGCGGCGCTTTTGAAGCATTTCCCTGATTTCCAGCAGTTTTTTTGCCAGATCTGGCTCTTTCGTCTCATGCTTTAAAATATAAGCGTACACGTTCAAATTCATGGCGGAGCGGATATAAGAAAATTCCTCGTAGCTGGAGAGAAACACGACAACTGTTTCCGGCGCGATCAGGTTAATCTGGCGGGTCAGTTCAATGCCGTCCATAACCGGCATTTGTACATCGGTGATTACCACCTCCGGTCGGAGGCACTGGAATTCAATCAGAGCGGCCTCGCCGTCTACGGCGGTGGCGGCCAGCTCAAAGCCGTAGGTTTCCCAGGAAATCAGATTCGCGAAATAGGACAAAGCGGTTCGGTTATCATCAACTAATAGTATTTTTAACATAAAAATCACCTGAATATTTC
>DBFBJF010000171.1:0-19278 GCA_048203265.1 Candidatus Merdiplasma sp. | reverse complement strand
AGTGTTGACAGCCATTGCAAAAAATAGAAAGAGGTAAACTGTACCCCTTATCAAGAACACGAAAAAGAAGGCGTTGATTCATACCTCTTTTTCTGTGTCTTACTAAGGAAGCGCTTATTAAATCAGCACTTCCTTAGATGCTCCGCAAGATGCGCACGGATTTGCAGCAGAAAATGCCGCTTTGCGGCGCAAATCCGGCGCGGGAAACGCTTTAATCAGCGTTTCCCTAATAGGGTTCCGTTTACCTCTCTTTTACTCTATATACTTTAATCTGCCAGCTCTCCGAACCGGATTTTAATGTATGCCTTGATGGCCTCCACACAGCCCTCAAAGCCCAGGCGTTCACTGTTCAGGCACAGGTCATAGTTTCTGGCGTCGTTCCATTCCTGCCCTGTATAGTAGTGATAGTATTCTGCCCGGTACTTATCCGTACGCTGAATGAACTTCTCCACATCCTTGCCGGCATGGGCTCCGCGCTCGATGGCCTGCTTCAGGCAGTATTCCGGTGAGGCGTGGACGAACACGCTGACCACATTGGGGTTTCCTCTCAGCACATAGTCGGCGCACCGGCCGATGATCACGCAGGATTCGGTCTCTGCCAGTTCTTTGATCACCTTGGCCTGATAGTTAAACAGATTCTGATTGGAGGTAAAATCCTCGCTCTCCGGCGGAATCAGTTCTCCCTTGTAGGCCCGCTTCATCACACCGAACAGGGTGGTATTCTTCAGTTTCTCATCCACCTGATTAAACAGCCGCTCATTGATGCCGCTGTCCTCAGAAGCCAGCTTCAGGATTTCTCTGCTGTAGGCCTTGATCCCCAGATCTGCCGCCAGCATTTTTCCGATGGTCTTTCCGCCGCTCCCGTACTGTCTGGCAATAGTAATTACAACTTTAGCCATACTTCTCCCTCCTTCACATGGGCCTTCGAAGCTGCTGCCCGCTCCTGCCTGCCAGGGCAGCGGCGCGGTCTGCAGCCTTTGTCTCTACTCGCCCAGATATGCTTTTTTAATGGCATCGTCATGCATCAGCGCGTCCGCATCCCCGGAGGTGGCGATTTTGCCCGTCTCCAGCACATAGGCCCGGTTGGCAATGGCCAGGGCCTTCTTTGCGTTCTGCTCTACCAGGAGTACGGTGGTGCCCGCCTCGTTCACGCTGCGGATGATGTCGAAAATCTCATTCACCAGAATCGGTGACAAACCCATGGAAGGCTCATCCATCAGGATAATCTTGGGATGGGACATGAGCGCCCGGCCCATGGCCAGCATCTGCTGTTCTCCTCCGGAGAGCGTTCCCGCCATCTGGTTTTTCCGCTCCTCCAGCCGGGGGAAGCGCTTGTAGACCATCTCCAGCGCTGCTTCCACCTCTGACTTATCTTTGCGGGTGTAGGCTCCCATCTTCAGATTCTGATAGACAGACAGCGAGGCAAACACCCGGCGGCCCTCCGGCACGTGGGCCATCCCCAGCTCCACAATCTTGTGGGCCGGAGTCTTCGTAATATCGGTTCCCTCAAACATCACATGACCGCTCTTGGGGGCAATAAGACCGGTAATAGTATGCAGGATGGTGGTCTTCCCGGCGCCGTTGGCACCGATCAGCGCGATAATCTCCCCCTCGTTCACTTCAAAGGAAACCCCTTTGATCGCATGGATCACTCCATAATATACTTCCAGATCTTTTATCTCAAGCATCGCCATAAGTCAAGTTCCTCCTATTCTCCAAGATACGCTGTGATTACCTGGGGATTATGCAGCACTTCCGATGTCTTGCCCTGGGCAAGCACCTCCCCGAAGTTCAGCACGCACAGCTCCTCACAGATACCGGAAACCAGCTTCATATCGTGCTCAATCAAAAGAATCGTCATATCAAAATGGTCTCTCACAAACCGGATCATATCCATCAGTTCCTGCGTCTCCTTAGGGTTCATGCCCGCCGCAGGCTCATCCAGAAGCAACAGCTTGGGATCCGTGGCCAGCGCCCGGGCGATCTCCAGCTTTCTCTGCTTTCCGTAGGGAAGATTAGAGGCCATAGTGTCCGCGGAGTCGTCCAGCTCAAACACCTTCAGAAGCTCCATGGCCTTCTCGTTCATAATCTTCTCTTCTCTCCGGTAAGCGGGGGTGTGAAGAATTCCCGCCAGTGCGGAGTAAACATGGTGGTTGTGCAGTCCCACCTTCACATTATCCAGCACGGACATCTTGGAGAACAGCCGGATGTTCTGGAAGGTACGGGCAATGCCCGCCTTGCTGATCTCAATGGTCTTCTTCCCGGTAATATCCTGTCCGTCCAGCACAATGCTGCCGGTATCGGGACGGTAAACACCGGTGAGCAGGTTAAACACCGTGGTCTTTCCCGCTCCGTTGGGGCCGATCAATCCATAGAGCTGGCCCTTTTCTATGGTCACATTAAATCCGTTTACGGCACGCAGGCCGCCAAAGGAGATACCCAGATTTTTTACTTCCAGCATTTCCATGACTACTCTGCCTCCTCCTTTGTTTTTTTGCGGAACACCTGCTCCCGCCAGTTAATCATCTTAGGACTCCAGCTAAAGAGCATGATCACAATCAACACAATGGCATAAACCAGCATACGGTTATCGCTGAGGAAACTCAGCACCACATTGTCTCCCATCATCTGGAATCTTCTCAGGAAGTAATCCAGAAGCAGGTTCAGCACCACGGGAGCAATCACGGAACCTCGGATATTGCCGATGCCGCCCAGCACCACGTACACCAGAATCATGATGGACATATTGTAACCGAAGTTTTTCGGTGTGGCACTCAACGTGGAGAGGTTGTGGGCATAGAGCACGCCGCCCACGCCTGCCAGGGCCGCCGATACCGTAAAGGCCATCAGTTTATACTTTGTCACGTTAATTCCCACGGACTCTGCCGCGATCCGGTTGTCACGAATGGACTGGATTGCCCGGCCGTCTCTGGAATTAATCAGGCGAAGTACAATAAACAGAGTTAACAGCACCAGCACCACGCCGATGACAAAGGTTGCGTCATGGGGAATTCCGCTGATCCCCTGGGGACCGTTCACAATCACCGTTCCGTCAGCTTCCATTCCCAGCGAGAAGGCATCCTTCATGGAAAAATGGAAGCCGTTGCTGTCTCTTCCGATAAACAGCACATTCACCAGATTTTTGATAATCTCTCCGAAAGCCAGGGTCACGATAGCCAGATAGTCGCCTTTCAGACGCAGCACCGGAATACCGATGATCACACCAAAAATGGCTGCCACCAGCGCGCCGATAATCAGCGCCAGGATAAAGCGCACAAGGCTGTTGGTAATGGTATCCTGCACACACTTAGTGAAAAAAGCACTGGCAAAAGCACCCACACACATGAAGCCGGCGTGTCCAAGGCTCAGCTCACCCAGCACGCCCACCACCAGGTTCAGGGAAACCGCCAAAATCACGTAGTAGCAGAAGGGGATCAGCAGACCTTGCAGGGAACTGGAAATATTTCCCGTGCTTACCATGATCTGCATCACGATAAAGGCCACAATCACAATACCGTAGGTGATGGCATTCTGTTTCGCAGTTTTTGATATCTTTCTCATGCCATTTCCCTCCTCACACTTTTTCCTGAACTACTTTTCCAAACAGACCGGTGGGCTTTACCAACAGTACCACGATCAACACCGCAAACACAATTGCGTCCGCCATCTGAGAGGAAATATACGCTCTTCCAAAAATCTCAATCACACCCAGCAAAATTCCGCCAATCATGGCTCCCGGGATGGATCCGATGCCGCCGAACACGGCCGCCACAAAAGCTTTGATGCCGGGCATGGAACCGGTGGTGGGAGTCAGGGACGGATAGGCGGAGCACAACAACACACCGGCGATGGCCGCCAGTCCGGAACCGATGGCGAAGGTAAGGGCAATGGTCCCGTTCACATTGATGCCCATCAGCTGGGCCGCTCCCTTATCCTCCGACACTGCCAGCATAGCCTGGCCGGGTTTGGTCTTATTGATGAACAGGGAAAGGCCTCCCACAATGATAAAGCAGGCAACGATCGTAATCAGGGTTTCTCCCGTGATCACCAGCTGTCCTCCCGCCAGATGAATGGCGGGGATCCCAACCACAGAGGTAAAAGACTTTGTGTTGGAACCGCAGATGAGCAGCGCCAGGTTCTGCAGCAGATAGCTGACACCAATGGCCGTGATCAGAACCGCCAGGGGGGAGGCTGCGTTCCTTAAGGGCCGGTAGGCCACCTTCTCAATCACCACACCCAGCACCGTGCAGGCCACGATAGACAGCAGCACCGCCGGCACAGCAGGTATCCCCGCTGCGGAGGTGGCAAAAAATACCACGTATGCGCCCACCATAAGCACATCGCCGTGGGCGAAATTCAGCATCTTGGCAATACCATACACCATGGTATATCCCAATGCTATGATTGCGTAAACACTTCCGAGACTGATCCCGCTGATCAGATAATTCAGAAAACTCATAGTACACCTCGCATTTTGCGGTAACGATTCGGGACCATCTCCTCAGAAACGTTACTCCTGTTTTCTCTTGGATTACTTCTATACTTTAACTATATCACCAAAAACCGGCCGCGTACAGATTTAAATTATCCCTGTCCATCCTTCCATTATGCCGGCTTTCCCGAGAAACGCGCTCGCGCTTACGTGAAATCAGGGGCCGCCACCTTCATGGCAACCCCTGTGTCGTCCTTATCTTATCCGTCTGTCCGGACCGATTTACATGGCTGTGTAGCCACCGTTCTCAATCACAACTGCTCTGGGCTCCTTGTTGGGCTCGCCATCGGCCGTCCAGGTGATGCCTGCGCCAGTCAGACCATCAATGGTGATCTCGGTCATGGCAACCTTCATGGCATCGCAGATCGCGGAAGCGTCCATATCCGGTGTGATGCCTGCCTTCTCAGCAGCTGCCTTGATGGCGTAGATACCGTCATAAGCGTCTGCAGCGAACTGGTTCGGGATCTCACCGTAAAGATCCTGGTAATTTGCTACGAAGGTCTGAGTTGCCGCATCGTCAGCGTCTGCAGCGAACGGAGTCAGCAGCATCACGCCCTCTGCCAGAGAGGTGTCAAAGCCATCCACTGCCAGCAGACCGTCAAGGCCATCGCATCCGAAGAAGGATACATCAAGGCCCATACCGGAAGCCTGAGTCAGGATCAGAGAAGCCTCGGTGTAGTAGATGGGCAGGAAGATCAAATCAGCAGCCGCATCTTTCGCTTTCTGAAGCTGTACGGAGAAGTCCGTCTTGCTGTCTGCGGTAAACGCTTCAGCCGCTACGATCTCGAAGGGCTGATTCTCCGCCTCTGCGGCGAAGTTATTGTAAATACCGGTGGAGTAAGCATCGGAGCTGTCGTAGATTACGGCAACTTTCTCAGCCAGACCGTTCTCCCCGATGTAGCGGGCGGAAGCAGTACCCTGGTTCGGATCGGAGAAGCAAACACGGAACGCGTTGTCTCCGGCAGCGATACACTCCACTGCGGATCCGGAGGGAGTCAGCAGGAACATATTGTCGTTCACAGCCTCGCCCTCAACAGCGATACAGGGCTGAGAGGTTACAGTACCCAGAAGCATCTGCATCCCCCAGTCCTTCAATGTATTGTACGCATTCACAGCCTTCTCGGCATCTCCCTCATCATCCTGGGGAGAAAACTCGATCTGGTATCCGTTGATCCCGCCGTCGGCATTGATCTCATCCACCGCCATCTGTGCCGCATTCATGACTGCCTGGCCATAAATAGCGGTGCTGCCGGTCAGGGGTCCGATACCGCCGATCTTAAAAGTGCCGCCCTCTTCTGCAAAAGTTGTCATGGACATGGCCATGGCTGCGGCCATCACTGCGCTGGCTACTCTCATCAATTTTTTCATATTATCATCCTCCTGTCTGTCTCCGTTCCCTTACGGTCTGCCTTCTATTCCGTCTTTTTCTCTTCTGCCTCACCGGCGGATCACAGGTCCCGGAAAAACTATGTGACCATTGTACGCTCATTTATTTTATTCGTCAATCACAAATTTCAGGGAATCGCCGAAAATTTTACGGTTTTTTAAATTTCAGCCAAATTTTTTGTGCCAGTCAGTGATTTCCAGATGTATTCTTATGGAAATATTGCTCTCCTCAGCTTCCCCTTAATACGCCTTGCCCCAGTATACCAGCTTGGACGCGGGCTTTCCGCAGCAGATGCAGGTGTCCGCAATCTGTTCCTGCTCAAAGGGCATACAGCGGGAGGTAACGCCGCACTCTTCCTTCAGAGCGTCCTCACACTCCTGGCTGCCGCACCACATGGCCTTGATAAATCCGGGCTTGTTCTCCGCAATATCCTTGAATTCTTCCTTCGTCACCGCAGTGTAGGTGTGGGCGTCCCGGTGGGCTCTGGCCCGCTCCAGCATATCCTTCTGCATGGTTTCCAGGGTCTCCTTTACCGTCTCTGCCAGCTGATCGAAGGGCACCACCTGCTTTTCTCTCGTATCCCGGCGCACCACCACCGCGTGGCCTGCCTCCAGATCCTTGGGGCCAAGCTCAATCCGTACGGGGATCCCCCTCATCTCCTGCTCGGAGAATTTCCAGCCCGGGCTCTTGTCCGCATCGTCCATGCGGGTACGCAGCCCTGCGGCGGTCAGCGTTTTCCTCAGCTCCTCCGCTTTCTCCAGCACGCCCGCTTTCTTCTGCTGGATGGGGATCACCATCACCTGGGTGGGAGCGATTCTGGGGGGCAGCACCAGGCCGCTGTTGTCTCCGTGCACCATAATAATGGCGCCGATCATCCGGGTGGTCATGCCCCAGGAGGTCTGATGCACGTACTTCAAGGTGTTGTCCTTATCCGTAAACTGAATATTGAAGGCCTTGGCAAATCCGTCTCCAAAGTTGTGGCTGGTTCCGGACTGAAGGGCCTTTCCGTCATGCATCAGGGACTCGATGGTGTAGGTGGCCTCCGCACCGGCAAATTTTTCCTTGTCCGTCTTTCTTCCCTTGATCACAGGAATCGCCAGCACTTCTTCGCAGAAATCCGCGTACACGTTCAGCATCTGAATGGTGCGCTCCTCCGCCTCCTGGGCTGTGGCGTGGGCCGTATGTCCCTCTTGCCACAGGAACTCCCTGGAGCGCAGGAAAGGTCTTGTGGTCTTCTCCCAGCGCACCACGGAACACCACTGATTGTACACCTTGGGAAGATCCCGGTAGGAATGAATATCATTGGCATAGAAATCGCAGAACAGCGTCTCCGAGGTGGGACGCACGCAAAGCCGCTCCTGCAGCTCCTCCATGCCGCCGTGGGTCACCCAAGCCACCTCCGGCGCGAAGCCCTCCACGTGATCCTTCTCCTTTTGCAGCAGACTCTCGGGGATAAACAGGGGAAGATATACGTTCTGCACCCCCGTCTCTTTAAATCTGCGGTCCAGCTCATGCTGGATGTTCTCCCAGATCGCGTATCCGGCCGGTTTAATCACCATACAGCCCTTCACGCTGGTATAATCGATCAGCTCCGCCTTCTTCACCACATCGGTATACCACTGGGCGAAATCCTCCTCCATGGAGGTGATTGATTCCACTAATTTCTTTTCCTTTGCCATCTCTTTCTCCTTTCCTATCCAAACACAGTGCGGTCCCTCGCAAATGCAAACGTTCCTAATTCGCAGTCTGGTTTCAGAATTGACAGCAGATGCTTACGTGCAAGCACGATACATCTGTTGTCAATTCTGAAACGGCTGTGAATAGTAACTGTAAAACAAAAAAACCCCAGTCCCTATGCTTGCTGCACAGGGACCGAGGCTACTCTCACATCGGCGGTACCACCCTAATTAGCGTCCGGGGACGCTCTCTTCCTTTTCCGTTATCGCCGGATTACGTCATGCTTTCCATGAAGCTCCGGGGCCGGTTCCACACATTCCGCCGAAGGCTCGCACCAACCGCCTTCTCTCTGAGGACTTCCCGCATGTATTTTCCCCTTCATCGCCATTTTCTGAACTCTATTGTCCATCCCAGTTTAAACGCCCGGGATTTGTTTGTCAAGCATTTCTTCCATCTCCGCCCCAAAATGCGGCGGCGCTCTCTCCCCCTGCGGCAGAGTAATCATACCCTGCAGGCTGCCGCCAGATCACTCGCTCTCCCCGCAGTATCCTGCCGGGATTCTCCTCCAGAAGCAGCCGGGGGCATTCCTGGCCGAAACGGTCAGCCAGATACTCCCAAAGTTCTTCCATTCTTGGAGTTCTCACCACACTGCTGTGGGCGTCCGAGGCCACCACAGCGGCCAGTCTGTGCCTTAACAGGGTGTCAGCGGTGCGCCGAACCTTGCCGCCAAAACTTCCCAGAATACTGCCCTTGTTCAGCTGTATCACCGCCCCCATCCGGTACCACTCGTACACATGGGCGGGAACCCGCTGGATACACCGGTAGCGCTCCGGGTGGGCAATCACCGGAAGAAACCCCGCCTCCAGGACGTGATCCAACGCCTGATAAATCTCGAAGGCCGGGGCCGCCATGTCAAATTCCAGGAGGGGATAGCGCGTCCCATTCAGGGTCAGCAGCTCCCCCGCCTTCAGTTTTTCCAAAAAGCCTTCCCTCACAAAAATTTCCATGCCGGGGCAGACGCTCAGCGGTATATTCTCTGCCTGCAGCAGCATCCGGAAACGGCTAAGCCGCATCAGGTAGGAATCCTTCAGCCCGGGCAGATGATTTCCGGGGAGGTTGCTGTGGATCGTCGCCGCCAGGCATTCCGTTCTGCTCTCCACCGCGATTTCCGCCATCTCCAGGGCATCCTCCCAGCTCTCCGCCCCGTCATCCAACCCCGGCAAAATATGAATGTGCAAATCAATCATAGGATCCCTCTCCTGTCACCGTCACCTGCAGCACTGCCTCCGCCTCCTGGGTTCCATCCAGGGAAGTCAGGGTATAAGAAACCACATAGCTCCCCGGCCTGGACGGATCCACGGAACTGTTATACTTCACCTGGGAGAGCAGATCTCCCTGCTGGGGATCGCTGGCGGCGGCCACATACTCCATGGGATAAAAACTGCTGCCCGTCGGAATGGAAATCCTGGTCTGGGCCAGCTCCAGCTCAATATCTGACACCTGGCCTGAGATCCTGGCCTCAGCCGTCACCTGGATGGCGTCCTGGTAATCATTTCTCAATTCAAAGCGGATGGTGTAAACGCCCTTGGCCTGCCGCCTGCGCACCCAGGAGACCTGGCTTAAAACCTGGTTTCCAAAGCCATCGTCCGCCGTCAGCAGCTCCCGGTTTGCCAGTATATGCACCAGATCATCCAAATCTTCCGCTGTCAGTTCCAGGGGATCCTGCACCTGAATCTGGGGGCCCGTATACCCTTCCAGCCGCAGGGTGCGGGTAGTCGTTGTCTCGGCGCCGTTCTCCGCAAAGACGGAATAGCGAATTTTTTTCTCATTCCCCGTTCCGTCCGCCGTCAGCACGGCCTGAACTTCCCCGGTCACATCCCGGCCGCTCGGATCAATGGCTGTCACCCCCTCCATCAGATCCAGAGGTCCGCTGCCGTCATATTCTAGGATCTCCGGTTCAAACGAAAGAACAATCCGCTCCTCATCCCGCCTGGTTTCCCCGCTTTGCCCAAGCGACACCTGCCGCTCCTGATAAATGGCTGTAAGAAAAAGAAGCAGCAAAAGAAACAGCGCCGCCACACCGATTGCCTGTTTTCCTCTTCTCCTGCTTCCCATTCCCGTCACATCCGTTTCCAGCATTTCGCTTCTGCTTTTGTCTGAGGAAACACTGCTGAAAGCGTTTCCCTAGGTTCTTGCGCTGTTCCCGTATCCGTACTTGGCGTCCCCGTAATAGCCATATCCGTATCTTCCGTAGCCATAATAGCCGTAGGTGCCCTTGTGAACCGGAACCTGATTAAAGGCGTAGCCCAGCAAAGCCGCGCCGCTCTCCTCCAGTCCCTCAAGCCCGGCAATCAATTTTCTCTTTTCCACAAAATCATGGCGCACCACGTAGAGGACGCACTCCGCGTACTCCATCATAATCCCGGCGTCCTCAAACAGCTCGCAGGGCGGAGTATCAAGGATCACCAGATCCATGTTCTGCCTGCTCCACTCCATAATATCCTTCATGACAGCGCTGTTTAATATCTCCGGGATACGTCCGGAGGGCCGGTCTCCGCAGAGCATATAAATTCCGCTTCTTCTGTCCCTGGTCACTGCTCCCTCCAGCGGACAGCGCCCTCTGACCACATCCTCCACGCCGTGTCCCGGGCGGTCCGTAATCTTTCTTCGGTCACTCTGCTTGCGCAGATCTCCATCGATCAGCAGCACATTTTTGCCGTGGGAGGCCGCCGCATAGGCCAGATTCAGGGCGGTCACAGATTTCCCCTCGCCCGCTATGGTGCTGGTCACCAGAAGAATTTTGGCGTTTTTGCTCTCCATCTCCCGCTCAATCCTCACCATCAGGCTCAGGATACATTCCTTAAATCCGTGGGGCACCCGGGGATTTAAGATGGACAGCTCCTGGCTGTTCTGCCTTCCTCTGGCCTTAAACCGAACCTCCGGAATATTTCCCAGGCAGTCCAAATTGATGGCGGACTTCAATTCGTCCGGCTTCTGCACCGTCTTTCTCATCAGGGCCAGCAGTCCGATCAAGAGGATGGCGCCCGCAGCCCCGGCCAGGGACCATTTTAAGAGCCGCCTGGTATAATTGGGGGCGTTGTAGGGCTCCGTGGGCTCTGTGGGCACTTCAATCATATTAAAGCGGGTTTCCCCGATCACAAACCGGGCCACATCGGGATAAACCCGGATGGCAGACTCCAGAATCTCCTTGGCGTCCTGGGGATCGCTGCTGGTCACCTCCATGGTGATCAGGTTGGAATCTGACACTGCCCGGGCGGATATGCTTCCATTGATCACATCCACACCCAGGTCCTGCTTGATGGCGTCTGTCAGCAGATTGCTGCTGAGAATATAGGGGAAAGTTCTGGCCAGCTGCCCCGCCGTGGAGCTGTCATAATAAAAATTGTAGCTTTCTCCCCCCGTATCCGTGTTCGTTCCCCCGGTCATCACAGTAAAAGATGCGCTGGAACGATACATGGGAGTGTAAAAACCAATGGATCGCACATACCCTGCCGCGCCGCCCAGCAAGGCCAGCAGCGGGATGAGCCACCAGCCCTTCTTCAGACCCCTCAGAAAATTCCACAATAGAGTACCAAGGTCAATTATGTCCTGTTCCTCTCTCTTCTCATTCATTCCTTATTCCTCCGAAAATGCTCCCCCGCGTTCTCTCTGGTAATATCTTCCGTATCCACGTCTCTCCTGCAGAGAGAAATCCCGGTGAAACGCATTCAGCACATAGCCTGCGAAATCCGCCTGGTTTTTTCTCACCTCATCCGCCGCGTCGTTGATGGCCCGGATATCCGTCCAGTCCTGGCGCACCACCATGGTCACCACATCCACCTGGCGCATCATCAGCTCCGCGTCGCTGGAAAAAGCCATGGGCGGGGAATCCAGCACAATGTAATCCATGGTTTTTCGAAGGCTGTCCAACAAGGCCTTCATCCGGTCATTTCCAATGAGATTTCCGGAGTTGCGCACCCCGGTATCCTGGAAAATTGTGTACAGATTGAGGATATTGTTGTACGCCAGCACCTCCCGGAGGGACGCCTGGCCGCTTAAGTACTCCGTAAAATATTTTCGTCCCGTATTTGGCCTGTCAAAAATACGGTACTGGGCCGGTTTCTTCAGATCCAGGTCAATCAGCGCCACCTTCTTTTTCTTCTCAGCCAGGGCCAGCGCCAGATTGGCCGCCACCGTGGACTTGCCCTCATTTTCTCCCACGCTGGTGAGGAGAATGACCTTTTGCTCCCGCCTTCGCATATGGTGGTTCAGCGCTGTAGCCGCCTTCCTCACGGCCTCAGAAAACTCCATGCTCACCAGCGGTGTGGTAATCAGAAACGCTTTTTTCTTCTTTCGCTTTTTCAGATAGGGAAGCTGCCCCAGAATCCGTCCGTCCAGATTCCGCTTGGCTCCCTCCGGGGTTTTCACCGTAAAACGCATCAGGGAAAACAGCGCCAGGGCCATCACCACCACTGCCGCAGCCCCCAGCATGGCCAGCCTGCGGACGCGGGAAATGTTTCTCACATTGGAAGGGCTGTAGGGCACCGTGGGCTCCTGCACCGTTCGCAGCACCGCGTTGGAAAACAGATAGTCCGATACCGTATCGTAGTTGTCCAGGGCGGAGCGGATGATCAGATAGGTCTGCCGGGGATTGACGGAGGTCACAGTCAGCACAATCAGGTTGGTTTCCTCGATGATAGTGGATGAGATCTCCCCCTCAATGGAATCCACCCCCAGATCCTCCTGTATCCGTTCCCGCAGCACATTGCTGTCAAACACCTCACTGAACACGCTGGCCATCTGGGTGGTTAAGGTCAGCGAACTGTATACGTTGGTGCTGCTTCCTCTGGCGTTCACCGCCAAGGTGGCCGTGGCCGTGTACTCCGGCACATAAACCAGTTTCTGCGCACCGGTCACGGCAAACCAGGCTGCAGCAGCAGCCAGCAGAACAAACCAGATATTTTTCAAAATGTCCACACAGACGCTGCGCGGGCTTATCTCGTCCAGGTTCCATTCTCTCGTCTCTTCCATCTGTGCCTCCCTATTCCCTGACAATCACGATCATCCAGGTCTCACCCGTCAGTCCGCTCTCCGTCTCTGCCGTATAGTGCACCTCATACCAGCCGGGCTGGTCCGTGTCCACCTGGGAATCCGCCTGCACCAGGCCGGTACTGTACGCCTCCCCGTAGGTGCTCTCCAGAGACTCCACATACTCATCCGGATCAAAATCGTCCCCCACCCGCAGATACAGGATCCACTGGCTCAGCTGAATATCCAGCGCCAGCCTGGAGGGCTCCACCACGTGGGCCGGGAGCACCTGCTCCTCCACATCCCCCAGGCTGTTGGACACCTCTACGGAAATGGTGTAATCCCCCTCGTCCCGGTAGACGATGGTGCTGTCCTGCTGCTTCACATCCGCGGAGATGTTTCCGTCCAGCACATCGGTGGCCCCGATGCGGGACAGGGCATTGTCCGTCTGTCCGGCTGAAAACACCAGGGGTTCACTGAGGGTAAATTTAGGCGACTCATAATCGGTAAACTGTACCTGCCTGGTGAGGGAGGCGGGCTGATTGGAGCTATCGAAGACCACGTAGCTCACATTGCAGACGCCCTTCTCCACAAACTGGGAAAATTCTCCCACCATGATTTCCGATGTCAGATCTCCGTCCCGGTCGTCATAGGCGGAAAGCCCTTCCAGCAGATCTCCCTCCTCATAATTCACCGACAACTCCAGCACCTCCCGGTCACTGGTGATGGTGGGCTGGGTGGGATCCTCGTTTCTGATCTCCCGGAACGTTCCCAGGGCGTAGAGCCCCAGGGAGGCAACCAGGAAGACGATTATCGCTATTCTGACATACTTCATCTTTTCTCGTTTCTCCTCTCAGCGAATCCGCTTCCCCCGACTAGAAGGCCTCCAGGAACTGACGGATTCCATTCTCATCCACTTCCGTCATCTGCTGTCCGGAAATTTTGTAGACTCTGCTGCATAATTCAAACACACTGGGGCGGTGGGCCGCCACGATAATGGTGCGCCAGGGTTCCTTTTTCATGATGCTCCTGAGCACCCGCCGCTCCGTGGCCTCATCCAAGGCGCTGGTGGCCTCATCCAGGATCATCACCGGTGCCCCTACCAGCACCGCCCTGGCGATGGAAAGGCGCTGCTTCTGCCCCTCAGAAAAGCGAGATCCTTTCTCCTTAACCTGGGTATGGATCCCGTCCTCCAGCTTGGACACGAACTCCCAGGCGCAGGCCGTCTTCAGCGCATTTACGATCTCCTCATCCTCCGCCTCCGGCTTCACCATCCGCATATTCTCCGCGATGGTCCCGGAGAACATGGTATTTTCCTGGGGAATGTAACTGAACAGGCAGCGGGTGGCAGCATTGACCGGGACTTCCTCCCCGCCGGGATTTCCCACCAAAACCTGTCCCCTCTGGGGATGGTAGAGCCCCAGCATGAGCCGCAGGGTGGTGGTTTTCCCCTGGCCCGAGGGCCCGATCAACGCCACGATCTCCCCGGGCTCCGCCCGGAAATCGGCGTTTTGGTAAACCCACTTACTGTCCCCGTACCGGAAGTCCACATCCCGCAGCTCCACCCGGATCCCCTGGGTTTGACCAAGCTCCCTTAACCGGGTCACCTGCTCCCCTTCCTCCTGCTGCTCCCGGGGGAGGTTTACCACCTCCATGATCCGCTCCGCGCTGGTCCCTGCCCGGACCACCGTGGGCAGCAGGTTCAGTACGCCGCTGAAGGAACCCCGCAGGGAGGAGGCCATGGACACAAACATGGTCATGGTTCCGTAGCTGATCTCCCCCTGCCACAGGCGGTAGATGGCAAAACCATAGCAGGCATAGCCCACCACCTGGCTCAGCAGAGAGGTGGTGACTGACCCCACCGACTGCACCTTGTTCTGGCGCAGAGCCATATCCGTGGCCCGCTGCTGGAGCTGATAAAACTTTTTCCGGATCTCTCCGGTGATGCCGAATGCCTTGACAAACTGAAGGTTCTGAAAGGTCTCCTGGTCAAACACGGTGCGGTCGGCGGCCATCTCCTGGTTTTCCTTCTGGGCCTCCCTCATTCTCCTGCCGCTGTAGCGGGCAGCGATAAAAGAGAGAGGCGCCCCGGCCAGGGCGATCAGGGCCATAGCCGGGTCCGACTGCACCATCACAAAGAAAGCTCCTCCAAAGCTGATCATCGCGGACACCACATTGGGCAGAAAGGTGAGGATACTGTTGGCCACCACCCCCGCGTCCCCGTTCACCCGGTACAGCAGATCCCCGGACCGGTAGTCCGCCAGGGAGGCCCAGTCCGTGGCCAGCACCTGCTCGTAGATGTCAGCCCGGATCTCATTGGTCACCTTCAGCCGTATTTTCAGGGAGATCCGCTCCTTCACCACGTTGATGAAGATCTGGGAGACGCCGATCCCCACGTAGAGACCGGCCACCCGGCCGATATCCTGCATGTTCACCCCGGTAACCGCATCCACCAGGTTCCTGGACACCATGGAGGTCACCAATCCCAGGGCCGAACCCACGGCCCCCAGGATCACATACCCCCCGATCCACATCCAGAACCGCCGGACGTAGACGTACATCCACACCAGCTCCGCCAGCAGCTTTTTCAGTTTTCCTTCCCTGATTTTCTGTATCAGCCGTCTCAATGTCCCAACATCTCTCTGTTTTCTCCTGTCCCCATGCAGCGCCCCGCTGGCCGGGGATGTTTCTTTCCTTATGTAAGGGGTGGTGATTCGCAGCTCCCTGCTGTGTCTGATGTGCGTTCCGCTTATCTCATCCCATATAAGATATCCTTCCCTTGCATTCAGCCATCAGGACACAGCGCGCCCGCTTCACGGGCTTTCGCTGCTTCGCAGCTCCCTGCTGTGTCTGATGAGCGTTCCGCTCATCTCATCCCATATAAGGCCTCCTGTATTCAGCCATCAGGACACAGCGCGCCCGTTTCACGGGCTTTCGCTGCTTCGCAGCTCCCCGCTGTGTCTGATGAGCGTTCCGCTTATCACATCCCACATAAGATATTCCATATTTAAGTAAACTTAAATGGAATATCTTATGTGGTTTGCTGATGGCTGAACTGGTGTTGCAAAAAAATAGCTGGGGGTGGGGGTGCGGTATGCTCTGCGCCCCGGAACCATCAGCTTTTTTGATTTTTCATGATATCAGAAACGTCAAGTTTTTTAGAACGTTTGCTGCGCATGGCGAAGAGAACTCCTCTCAACAATCCTGCGCATCTCCTCCGGAGGGCCTATGGTAAACAGCAAATCTATTTATGATCTGCTATCGTTGACCCGCCGCTGACGGGAATAAGGTTCGCTCCAGCAGCGCCACTGCCTCCATATCCGGGCGGCAGCCCAGCTCGTACACCGGCGTGTGGGCCAGAAATCCTGCCAGATTATCGCACACAGCGGCAGCCCCTTCCGGATACCATCCCGGCAGGAACACCGCATCCATCATGCTCTGCAACAGCTTCCCGCCATAAAGAGGACGGATCTCATTCTCCATCCGCTTCTTTAATACCACAATCCCCTTGATCTCCACCTGCCGGTTCTCACAGTAGGGAGATGAGCCGTGCCAGGGGGAACCACAGCCGTAGTATTTTCCATCCCTGCAGTGGATAAACACCATATCCCCGTTGATGATGGTCCCGTTCCGATACTTTTGCCACAGCTCCGCCTGGGTGGTCTTCCCGATGCCCGAGGGCCCAGTAAAAAGGATCCCCCCTTCTTCCGTCTCCACCAGGGAGGCATGAAACAGCATTCCCCCTCGGGTGGACAGATGAGTGAGCAAAAGACCGGACAGCAGTCCCGGCAGACCGGCACTGCCATTCTCCAGCAATGTGATCTTGGCATGATCCCAGGTGGAATTGACACACAGCAGGGCGTCCTCGCATTTTAATACTGGCGGACCCGGCTGGGTTGGGATAATTTCCAAGCCATAGCGGTATTCACTAATGGAACATACAGAAACAGATAAATCCGGCTTCCCATTTTCTGAATATCGAAAGCTTTCCCATTCAGGCCACAGTAAATGATCACCTTCAATATCGATTACATTAATTATTCTGTATTTCGACTTCATATGCTCTACACTTATATTGCTTGCCCCCCAACAAATACGCAATTGCTTCCAGTAAAAGTAGCATGAAAGCTATCATACCCGCTATTTAATAATAAATTATTAACTTCATTATAAAGAGCACTATTTATGCTGCCTACATCTGTCCCCGGTGCCGTTTCCCAAAAATACCATTTTCCTGTCCCTACAATTCCTCCCGGCTCTCTCCATAAAACATTTACCGAACCCGATTGTCCTCCTCCCAGTGATGAACCAGATATTCCCCCATCATCACTGTATAAACTAATCCCATTCACTGGTGTATACGGTACCGTTACGCTTCCTTCCATATCTTCCACTCCTCATTCTTTCATTATTTATTCTCCTCGTGAGCCGCCGGAGCCTCCCCCAGCATCTTTCTCACCATTTCACAGTAGTTTTGCTCCAGCTTTCCCAGCCCTCCGTTTAAACAAGCCAGGTGAGCCACACACCTCCTGCACTTATCCCGAATCTCACAGGTGTAGCACTCCGTAGGCCAGCGCAGGTTCTCCTGGAATTCCAGAAGCTGCCTCCAGCACTCCTCCAGGGATTGGTTCAGGGTGGAGATCCTGGGCTCGTCCAGGAACATACAGAACCGCATATCTCCGTTCCACACCACGCAGTACCCAGTGCGGTAGCTCTTGCAGTACTGGCAGGGCTTTTTGTCATCCCGCATGAAGGGCTCCTGCTGCCAGCTTTGAGCCGTGCTCTCGGCGTATCCTAAGGTCCAGGGATCCAGAGCACACTCCAGGACCTGGCTGTCCGCCCCCCGCAGGGAGGGATAGCAGGCGGTGCTGTAGTACCAGGGCAGCTCCGGGGAGCCATGGGTCCTGGCGTAGTCCGCGATGGCCTGGGCCTCTGCCAGATTCTGCTTCACAAAGGTGGTCACCATCTGGATGGGGATGCCAAGCTCCCGAAGGCTCTGGACCCCTCCATCCACCCGGTCAAAGGCTCCCTCCACCCGGCACACCTGCCGATAGATCTCGTTGCTGGCACCATACAGGGTGATCTTAGCCTCCTGGGGCGGATACCGCTCCAAAAGCTCCAGCAGGTTCTCTGTCAGGGAGAACCCGTTGGTCTGCAGGGTGATCCGAAATCCCATCTGACTGAGCTCCTCCCAGATTTCCGGGAACTGAGGATGGCAGAGGGGATCTCCCCCGGTAACGCAAAGCTGAAGCACGCCCATGCGGGCGGTTTCTTCCCCGATGCGAAGCCACTCCGCCGCTGTCAGTTCCCGCTGTCCCTCCTCTTTGGGGATCCGGTTCGCTGGCAGATGCACATAACACATCCGGCAGTTCAGCCCGCACCGGGGTGTCAGCTCAAAGGTGGCTTGAATGGGCCTTGCCTCCCGGAAGGCGTCCTGCCATATCCGTGCCATGGTCTCCCAGCCTGCTTTACTTAACTGCATAGCCCTCATCTCCGTCCTTTTTTCCCGGCTTCCAGTTCTCCGGAAGGCGGATCTTCACCCGGCCCCGCACCGGTTCCGGCTTTCCTCCCTCTATCAGGTAGCTGTCATCCAGCAGCTTCAGATATCCCCGGATGTCCCGGCGAGCCACTTCCTCCGTCACTCCGGAATAGTGGTTTAGGATCTCCTCGGTCAGGGAATCCTCGGTGAACTCTTTGCCCTCCATAAATTCCCACAGATAGGCCGCCGAGGGGGTAATTTTTACCATGGGGGCCACCTGGGAGAGCCTGCCCGTGGGGACGATGATGTCCTGTCCTGCGATTTTTCTAAGTATCAGACCATCCTTCAGTTTCATATCTGCGTCTCACTCGTCTCCTCCCATCACCATCTCAAACAGCCAGTCATTATATCGCTTTCGTTTCTCAGCCCGGTCCTTTCTGCTGAGCATAAAGATCATCCCGTCTACGCTGACGGAATCCCCATTCATCCGGTCTATGGCCTCCATGTTGACAATCACGCCCCGGTTGATGCGCAGGAACCGGTCATCCAGCTCCTTCATGTACTCCTGCAGACTCCCCCTGACTCGCAGGGTGGAACCGTTTTTCAGGTGAATCACCAGATTGTTATGAACGCTTTCGATATACGCGATGGTATGGCAGGGAACCTCCTTTTTCTGGCCAATCCGGATATGGAGCACGGACGTCCGCTTTTCTTCAATTCGGTCATACCGCTTCTTGACCTCCTCCAGGTCTCCGGCTTTGTAAGGCTTCAAAAGATAATGCAGGGCCTCCAGCTCATAGATCTCCGGACCGAATTCTCTGCTGTTGCTCACATACACTAATTCCGCGCCGGACTGATACCGTCGAAGTTCCCTGCCCAGTTCAATTCCGTCTTCCTTTCCCAGAAAAATATCAATAAAAATCAGATTATATCTGCTTCCCTCTTTGATCCGTTCCAATAACTGATCTCCAGTTTCAAACCCGTCAATCTGCGCGCTATCCCACAGCTTTTCCAGGTTTTTCTGCAGTAATTCTCTCTCCTCCCTGATGTCGTCACAGACCGCTATTTTCATCTGTCCCATCACCCAGTCTTTTGTCTTATCTATTCGCCAAACTTTGACATAAGTCAATGAATATTTGACTTGTAATATCATTATATTATGATACCTGCCAACAAACCAGTGCGATTTATCCCATTTTTCACTCTTTTGCGCCA
>DBFBJF010000170.1:0-5733 GCA_048203265.1 Candidatus Merdiplasma sp. | reverse complement strand
CATAGAGGGACTATGAAGGAAGGTGTTAGGTTGAGACTTTAATAAGGTGCAGCTTTAAAGCGGCCGATTCTACAAACGGGGAGGTTCCCCTCCCCATAAAATTTTTTCTAAAAAACTTACACAAAAAACTTGACAAACCCGCAAAAAATGTATTTCCTGTATGCGTTGTGTTTCAATATGCCCGCAGTCAGCTCGCAAAGTGAATTCCGCCATGGTTTCTATCGCTGCAATGGCAATCAAGAAAGCCTGTTCTGAAAGGAAAAGCAATGAGCTTTTCATCTAAAAGGCAACTAAAATAATATGCTCTGCCCGGGTACCGAGAATACTCAGGCAGAGTTTTTCATGATCTTTTCATGATGTTTCGGCGTATACACAGTCTACTTTTTATTCGTCCGCAGCGTCTGATACATATGAAGAATAGTCCGGATCCGCCACGGTCAGAATCACCATTGTGCTCTCCAGTTCATTCAGATATGCCTGCATCCGCTCTTCCAGAGCCATATTCCACAGCCATTCCCGGGCCTGCGCATCCGTCTCTTCTGACCGCTCAGTCTCCGACTGTTCTTTGTCTTCGGTCTCACCTTGCTCATTTGCTTCCGCTGTCATCTCGTAGAACTCTTGTATATCCTCGTCTGTGATTGTTACGTCAGCCATCAGATCGCTGTAGAGCCGTTCCATTGCCGCCTGTTTTCTGGCCACTGCCTCCAGCTCTCCCTCTTTGGCGAACTCCGCTTCCTCCTCATCGGAAAAGGTGTAATATCCATCCTCCGTCATTCCCTGCAGAAGCAGCTGATTTTCAATCGTTGCCGTATATGCTTTCTCTTCCACATATTTCTGGACTTCGTCATCCTCCGTATCGTATCCGGATGCGGAAAACATTTCCATATAATATGCGTAGGTGTCCAAAAAGTCAAAATTGGTCAATGCCGTCCCGTTGACTGTACAGACCGTATAGTTTTCCGTCTCTGCCGCAAGCGCCGGAACAGCCGCTGTAACCAACAGTGCGGTCAGGCGCATACAGGAAAAAAATTTTGTTCCTCTGATCCTCATACGTCTTCCTCTCATTGAATGTCAATCTCCAGCACGGCCGCTGCCTCCGTGGACGGTCCTTCCGCTGTAGTGGTAAAAATGTCAATTTCCGCTGTGCCCGGTTCATCAATCTGAAGAGAGTATGTAAACGTAATACTCTCCCCCAGGTTCTCCTTCAGAACATCCACTGGCTGATAGGGTTCTCCCGCCGCGTTAGTCATCTGCAGGCTGATCACATCCACCGGTGTGCTGACTGTCACCTGGAAGACCTCTCCGGCTGCCGCGCTCTCCGGAGCCTGAGCCTCCAATGACGCGCCGGCTCTTGCCGCCTTTATTTCCACCTCTGTATTCAGCTCACGGTCTGCCGAAGAATGTGCCACATATAAGGTGCGATTTCCCTCTTCCACACTCCATGCTCCGTTCTCCTCATGGGAGAGACCGCGCTGAGATACATGAAGCACCATCTCCTGGCTGCTTCCCGGTTCCAGCACATCCGTCTGGGCAAATCCCACCAGAGAAATCTGCTCCGGGTCGGAAGCTCCGCCCAGGTACAGCTGAACGGTATCCTTTCCGGCTGCATCTCCGCTGTTGGTCACCTTCACCGTCACATCAAGGCCATAGTCTTCTTCCTCCTCCGCGCTGAGTTCCACTCCCGTCAGTTCGTATTCAAATGATGTGTAGGACAGTCCATATCCGAACACCCACGGATTTGAGCTGTCCGCCGAATTCCAATCCACCGGCAGCTTTCCGGAGGGATTGATCTCACCGGACAGGATGGCAGATACCGCAGCCTCTGCCTCCTCTCCTGAAGTCCATATCTGTAATACCGCATCGCAGTCCTCGGAAAATTCCGAAATATCCACGGGGGTTTCTGTCTCCAGCACCATAACCGCTTTTTTTCCGTCCTGCTTTGCCGTCTCCAGGTTCTCCGCAATCTGAGCGCTTTGCTCCTCTGTGAGAGCCCCTTCTTCTGTCTCTGCAACATAAATCACAGCGGCCTCTTCCCCGTCCTTCAGCGGAAGCGTGTTATCCTCATTTTTCAGCAGCACGGCTCCATTTTCTATCAGAGATTTTGCCTGCTCTGTCTGATTCGCATCAGCGGACAACGCCAGGCTGATGACATCCGGCGCATCTGCATCTACGGCCACCAGTCCATCTCTGGAAATCTGTACCATTCCAAGATAGCCAGCCCGTCCGATCTCCGTCAGCAGTTCCGCAGCCGCCGCGTCCAGCTCCTCATCCGTCATTTCTTCTGCGTTGACGGACGCACCCATCCAGTTCAGACCGGAAATCACGCCGTCACTCTGAGCTGCCCCTGCCGCTGCTGTTTTTAGCGTTTCCGCCAGGAGTGCATCTCCCACAACGTTCCAATCTTTCTGAAGCATATTCGCTCCCGCCGCCTTTGCCTCTTCGGCCAACAGTGTTCCATATTCCTCCGCGTTCCCTGTGCTGAAAGCACTGGCCGCGCAAAAGATCCCCGGATCCTGATCCTCCTGTCCGGCACTGTACGGTTTGATCTCCGGAATTCCGCATCTCGGAACACCGTTCCATCCGTCTGTAGATGATACCAGGCTGATTTTTTCTTCCCGGGTCATAGTCAGCAAAAGAGCCTCCACTTTCTGAGCAATGCTGACCTCATTTTCTATGATTATATAATCGGACGTATATTCCGCAGGGAAATTAGCTGTTAAATATCCATATCCGTCATTTTCGATCTGATATTCTCCCCAGTCCTTCTCCCCCGCAAAGACCTGAGTACCTGCGGGCGCAAGCAGAAGGGAAATACTTAAAATACTTCCAAGCACCTTTTTACCGTTTTTCATAATATCTCTGTCTCCTATCAACTTTCCGTCTCAGAAATCCGGGGTTGCCGCAGCAATCTGCGGCTCCCCCTTCTTTCCCGTTTCTAAAATATGGAAGGAAAATAAAACTCACACCTACTCAACTGTTACTGTAAAGGACTCGCCCAGGTTATCGGAAGACTGCGCCAGATAAAGTGTACGCTCTCCGGTAATCAATGTATATTTGTCCTTTGTTCCATCTGCCCTCTCGATCAGTTCATCGTCAAAGAGAGAAGTATTCCAGTAAGAGAACTGGCGCTGATCCAGATGAATGGTTACCTCGACACTCTCACCCGGAGCGATTTCATCTGTGTGAGCACATCCTGCCAGCTGATATTTGGCCTGCTGCACTCCATCTACCTGGGGCAGATAATCCTCCACGCCGTCTCCGTCATTGTCGGTGTAATGCCAATTGCTCTGTACATCCTGCGGTGTGTAGATGCCATTCTCCACGTCTGCTCCCTCAATATAAATCTGAGGAACAGCGGAGCCGGCCACATCTCCGGTATTTGTCACCTTAACCGTCACATCAAATCCCATATCATCTGCGCCTTCCGCACGCTCAGTCACATCAACCAGCTCATACTCAAAGTTCGTGTAGCTTAAACCGTAACCGAAGTCATACAGTACGGAATCCTGTTTGTCTGCAGCATCATACCACTTGTACCCCACAAAGATACCTTCTTTCATTGCTACAGAAGTTCCGCTGGACGGACCATTCGCTTCAGCAGACCGCCCTTCCTCATGCATCTGAGCATTCGTATCCTCATAATCCGAGGGCCATGTTGCCGGAAGTTTTCCGCTGGGATTGTACGCTCCGCTCAGGATATCACCGATCACGGTGCCGCCGCCCTGTCCGGGCTGCCATACCATCAGTACAGCATCTACCTGATCTACAAAACTGCTGATATCCGGCAGAAGGCCATCTGTGATCACAACTGCCACCTTGTGGTCGTTTGCTTTTGCGTTTGTAATGACATCATTCAGCAAGGTCATCTGCTCCTCATCAAAGCTCAGATCCTGCAGAGAAGTCAGGAATACAACGGAAGTATCCGCCGTCTTAGCCGCCTCAATTGCAGAAGTATAATTATTCTCTTTCTGCTCCGGAGTAATCCATGCCAATCTGATCTGCGTATCCTTTGTCCCTGCCAGATACTGACGATCCGCGTCCAAAGCAGCGTCAAAGGTCACGGTAATCTTGTATGTCTTGCCCTCTTCCAGCTCAAAGTTGGCATAGCTGGGCGTCCACGAATTCATCATGTTAGCCATATTCTGGGTGGCAGCATCTTCTGTCTCGCCCTCGGTCTGCACTTCGGTCTCTGTCTCAATCTCCGTTTCCACTGCGGCATCCTCAGAGGCACCCTCAGTCTCTTCCTCGGCATCCCCGCCTCCAAACATGGCCATCATTGCCGCCATGGGATTTTCCAGCTCTTCCGACGGAATATCCAGGCCTGTGTCCGTGGTCACCAGACCTGTGGTCGCCACAAAACCTGTACCGGCTTCACCGGCTGCGGATGCCATGGGATAAACCTCACCGTCCACCTCAATCTCCGCGGACAGAGTATTGGCATAGATACCCTCTACTTTAATTTCATAGGTTCCGGTGGAGGGGACTTTCAGATAAGTAGTCATCGTGTATGCCGCTCCCTGGCTTTGGAGATTGCCACCATTCCCAGATAACCTGTCTTTCCCAGGGCAGTCAGATTGTAGCGCACTGCCTGGTCAATATCTTCCTCGGTAATCTCTCCGGAATCGAGGGCTTCCTGAATATTTTCCGCATTATTATAGGTATTCGAGGGGGTCTCCATGGTCACGCCATTGTCCAGCGTGAAACTGTAGTTTCCGCCCCAGTCTGTCATGGTGATACCATCGTATCCCCACATATCGCGAAGAACGGTCTTATTCAGATAGGAGTCCTCACAGGCTGCCACACCATTGGTCAGCTCATAACCGGTCATGAGAGAGGTTGCGCCGCCATCAACGATACACTCTTTAAATACCTCCAGATATACCTCATGCAGTGTCTGTTCATCTACGTCACCGTCATTCAGATAGTGCTTCAATGTGGCGGATACATTATTGTCCTGCATTCCCTTTACCGCTGAAGAAGCGATGGTGGCTGCCAGGTACCAGTCTTCGCCAAACATATCCTTACCGCGGCTTCTGGTCAGATCGTAGAGCAGATCTACCTGCGCACCCAGCTGGTTGTTGGAAGAAGTATTCTTATTTTCGGTTCCATAGATAGTGCCGTATGCATAAGCGGATTCCTCATCAAAGGTGGCCGCAATACCATTCTCGCTGATCGGCCTTGTGGTCTCATATCCCGCATTCATCCGGATACCCATAGGGCCATCGTAAAATGCAGCTACCGGAACGCCGACTCTGGCACATCCCTTCCAGTAACCGGTACGGTATGGACGGCTGGATCCATACGTCTGCGTGCCAACTGCGCCGTCGGCAGAAACCATATCAATCTTTTCTTCCATAGTCAGCGTATTCATAATCGCATCTACTTTGGCGTTGACCGTCTCCTCATCTTCGTTCTGAATCATCTCCATCGGATATTCCTCGGGGAAGTTCGCCGTCAGATTTCCAAATCCATCGTCAATGATTTCATACTCTCCCCAGTCTTTTTCCTCATCTCCTGTCTCCTGGGCAGTGGTTTCTTCCACTGACGTTTCCTCAGCAGCCGCCTCTTCAGCAGGCGCCTCCTCAGCAGCGGTTACTGTCATACCGGACAGAGAGCTGGCAACCATAGCTGTGCTCAGCAAAACAGAAACAAGTTTTCTCTTCATACAATTTCTCTCCTCTCATACATTATTTTATTGCCGTCCATATTTAAGAAAACTTTCCCTTGCCCCGT
>DBFBJF010000169.1:0-3256 GCA_048203265.1 Candidatus Merdiplasma sp. | reverse complement strand
GCTTTAAGCTGCCAGACAATGTGTCTACAAAGGAGGGCGCTCTGGTGGAGACGCTGTCCGTGGGACTTCATGCTGCGAATCAGGGAGAAGTAACGCTGGGTGACACGGTAATCATTTTAGGAGGCGGATGCATCGGTCTGGTCACCATGATGGCCTGTAAGGCCCACGGGGCAAGCACGATTATCGTGGCCGACCTTGTGGACGCCAGACTGGAGAAGGCGATGGAGTTGGGAGCTACCTACACCATCAACAGCGGGAAAACAGATGTGTTTGAGGAAGTGAAGCGGCTTACCGGCGGAAAAGGAGCCGACAAAGTGTTTGAGACGGCAGGTTCTCCGGTAACCATCGCCCAGACGCCCTTCTTTGTGAAGAGAGGTGGCACGGTTGTGCTGGTTGGGCTGGCCGCTCAGGAAGAAATTAATTACAATTTTGCCCAGATTATGGACAAAGAGGCAACCATCAAATCGGTATTCCGTTACAGAAATGTATACCCGCAGGCAATCGCGGCCATCGCCAACGGAACCATACCAGTGGCTAAAATCGCCACCCACGAATTTGATCTGGAGCATATCCAGGAAGCCTTTGAGGAGGCCATCAACAATAAAACGGACTTGGTGAAGGCGATTATTAAAGTAAACTAGACGAAAACCGGAGGCGGCTGTGGGGAAATACTGACTTTAGCCCCTGATAGGTAAAAAGAGACAATCCCATGAAGTTCAGGCTTTTTCGGAGTCGTGGATTTCTATGGGATTGTCTCTTTTCTGTTTCGAAGGGAGAGTTGTTCCGGCTCCTATTTTAACTGTCTGATTTCCGTCCCCTTTTTGCAGTGAAATTTTATTCATGCATAGCTGCTTTCGGTAAAAAAAGCTTGCGAAAATAATTTTTTTTCCGAAAAAATTCTATTTTTTCTTGCCATTATGTCGAAACGTGATTATAATAATTAAGTTGTAAGGGTAGATATGCTTATTCGTGCATGAAGATGCAGGAAAGGTTCTATATCCTTGCGGGCGGAAGATTGTTTCCGCAAATAGTAGGCGCATACAGATAAGGGTGTCAGCGAAGCTGGCGTGTGCGTCGCAGCGGGAATGCAGCTGCATTCCGGAAATATTTTATTGAGGAGGAAATATTATGTCATACGTAGATGAAGTCCTGGAGATGGTCGTTGCCAAGAACCCTGCCCAGCCGGAGTTTCATCAGGCAGCAAAGGAAGTACTGGAATCCCTGCGTGTTGTGATCGAGGAGAACGAGGAAGAGTATCGCAAAGACGCACTGCTGGAGAGACTGGTAACTCCTGAGAGAGTTGTGATGTTCCGTGTTCCCTGGGTGGATGACAAGGGACAGGTGCAGGTGAATAACGGATTCCGTGTACAGTTCAACAGCGCGATTGGACCCTACAAGGGAGGTCTCCGTTTCCATCCCTCTGTGAACCTGGGCATTATCAAATTCCTGGGCTTTGAGCAGATCTTCAAGAACTCTCTGACCGGTCTTCCCATCGGCGGCGGCAAAGGTGGTTCTGATTTCGATCCCAAGGGAAAATCTGACAGAGAAGTGATGGCATTCTGCCAGAGCTTTATGACAGAGCTGTGCCGTCATATCGGCGCTGACACAGACGTACCGGCTGGTGATATCGGTGTGGGCGGACGTGAAATCGGATATCTGTTTGGGCAGTATAAGAGAATCCGCAACCGTTATGAGGGTGTGCTGACCGGAAAGGGCTTGACCTACGGTGGTTCCCTGGCCAGAACTGAGGCGACCGGATACGGCCTGCTTTATTTCACCGAGGAAATGCTGAAAGCAAATGGCAAGGATATTAAGGATAAAGTGATTGCTGTTTCCGGCGCAGGAAATGTGGCAATCTACGCGATTCAGAAAGCATGGCAGCTGGGCGCTAAGCCTGTAACCTGCTCTGATTCCACCGGATGGATCTATGATCCGGAAGGCATCGATGTAGAACTTTTGAAAGAAGTGAAGGAGATCAAGCGTGCGCGTCTTACTGAGTATGCTGCTAAGAGACCTTCCGCAGTATATCACGAGGGCAAAGGCGTTTGGACTGTAAAATGTGATGTGGCTCTTCCCTGCGCAACCCAGAACGAGCTGGATCTGGAGGATGCCAAGACTCTGGTGGCTAATGGCTGCTTCGCTGTGGCTGAGGGCGCTAACATGCCCACCACTCTGGATGCTACCGAGTATCTGCAGAAGAACGGCGTACTGTTTGCTCCGGGCAAGGCTTCCAATGCGGGCGGTGTTGCCACTTCCGCTCTGGAGATGAGCCAGAACTCTGAGCGCCTCAGCTGGACCTTTGATGAGGTGGACAGCCGTTTGAAGGGCATCATGGTGAATATCTTCCACAACCTGGATGATGCTTCTAAGAAGTACGGTATGGAAGGCAACTATGTGGCTGGCGCCAACATCGCAGGCTTCCTGAAGGTTGCGGACGCGATGAAGGCTCAGGGTATCTGCTAAGTTTTACTGAACAGATAAAAAAGGGATCCTGCGCCAGGATTGGCCGGCAGATCTTGACTTTGTGTGGAACATAAAAATGGAGTCCGCCGCAGAACGGGATAAACAGTTCCGGTTTTGCGGTGGGCTCCTTTTCGCGTCCAGGAGCATTAAGCCCAGCGGCTCTGGCATGAAGATAAGAATAGCTGGCTGAGGACACGGGAGGTGCTTCGCTCCGGGAACCTGCAGTCAACGCCGGGCCGGTGCGCAGGGAGAGGTGGAGGTGCCGTACTGATAACAGTACCGGCTGACCTGTTCCCAGTGAATGACCTGCATCCAGTCGCTGATATAGTTGTCTCTCAGGTTATAATGCTTTAGATAGTAGGCATGTTCCCACATATCCAGGTTCAAAATGGGACGAAGATTCTGCTCCAGCGGTGTATTCTGGTTAGCAGTGGTTATGATGCGCAGTCTTCCCACAGCATCCATGACCAGCCAGGCATATCCGGAGCCAAATACGGACAAGGCCGCCCTGCGGAAAGTGTCCAGGAAGCGATCGAAGCTTCCAAAGACAGAGATCAGATAGTGGCAGCAGGGAAGTGCCTGGGGAGTGGGAGCTTCCGGCGGTTTCAGATTGAAGAAATATAAGAGATGGCTGTACACGCCGCCGGCATTTCGGTGCACCTGTTCCCGGATCTCCTCCGGCAGGGAGTTTATGTAAATCAGCAGTTCTTCCAGAGACAAGCTCTGGTATTCGGGATAATTTTTCAGAGTCAGATTTAGATTATCCACATAGGTCTGCAGATGACGGTTATGG
>DBFBJF010000168.1:0-4449 GCA_048203265.1 Candidatus Merdiplasma sp. | reverse complement strand
TGCCGGCAGATCCTGGAGCGGCTCGGAAAGGAAGTCGCCGCCGGGACAGAGGATTTTACAACATATGATAATAATCTTGACTATGTGGCGCAAACGATTCTGGAGGGTCTCCCCGTAGCGAGAACAGAGGATAACTGGCAGTGGTACACTTCCAATCACATCACGCTGGAAAATGGCAGTCTGTCCAGCCTGACAATTTCTTCAAATTATACGGTTAAGGAGAAGGAGAAAGTTGTTTTGCTGGATATGGAGGAAATTTTAAACCTGGTATCCCAGTATGTGGAGGAGGGTGAAATTGATGTCTTTGATGGGATTTTGCCGGTGACAGAGATTTCCCTGGAGTACTACGTGGAGATGACAAGAAACGGCTTGGCGTTCCGTCCTGTGTGGAATTTTCAGTATTCCTGGACGACAGAGAGTGAGGGAGTGGCTCATACCTGGGATGGCTGTTTTTACATTGACGCCGTCACAGGAGCCCTGGTCCGCGATACCTTTGGCTATTAAATGATTGTCCTGTATTGCCCCCGGGTGTATAATAGATGAAAAAATGTGATCAAAATGCCGGAGGCATTTTGAAACGGAGGAGGATTGCGTCTATGAAATACCGCGAATTGGGCAATACGGGGCTGATGGTGAGCGAGATCGGCATGGGATGTGAAGGATTTGCCGGGGACGAATGCCGGAATACGAAAGTTCTCTTTGATCTGGCCCAGGAGCTGGGAATCAACTATTTTGATCTCTATACTTCCAATCCCCAGGTGAGAACCAGTGTGGGGGAGGCCCTGAAGGGAAGACGGGAGAAATTTGTGATCCAGGCACACCTTTGCTCTGTGTGGAAGGACGGACAGTATAAGCGCACCAGGAACATCAAAGAGGTAAAGGCAGGGTTTGAGGAGATGCTCTCTCAGCTTCAGACCCCTTACATAGATGTGGGAATGATCCACTATGTGGATTCCGAGAAGGACTGGGAGAGTGTGGCCGGAGGCCCGGTGATGGAGTACGCTCGGGAGCTGAAGCGGGCGGGAGTGATCCGCCATATCGGAATGAGCAGCCACAATCCCAGAGCAGCCAGGAAAGCGGTGGAGAGCGGACTGATTGAAGTGCTGATGTTCAGCGTTAACCCCTGCTATGACCTGCAGCCGGCCAATGAGGACGTGGAGGAGCTGTGGAAGAAAGAAAATTATAAGGCGCCGCTGGTGAACATGGATCCGGAGCGGCAGGAACTGTATGAGCTGTGCCAGCGAAGTGGAGTGGGCATCACAGTGATGAAGGCCTTCGGGGGAGGGGATCTGCTGGACGAGACTCTCTCTCCGGCCAGAAAAGCCCTCACGGTCAGCCAGTGCCTGCATTACGCCCTTACCAGGCCGGCGGTGGCTACGGTGTTGGCGGGAGCCCACACGGCGGAGGAATTAAGAAAAAGCGCAGCCTATGAGACGGCCACAGAGGAGGAGCGGGATTACGCCATGGCTTTCGCCTCCTTCCCCAATATCAGCTGGGTGGGACACTGTATGTACTGTGGGCACTGCGCGCCCTGTCCCCAGGGAATCGATGTGGCATCTGTGACGAAATTTTTGAATCTGGCCAGAGCCCAGAACTGCGTGCCGGAGACCGTGCGGGAGCACTATGAGGTTCTTGCCCATCACGCCGGTGAGTGTGTGCAGTGCGGAGCCTGCCAGCGGCGGTGCCCCTTTGGCGTATCCATTATAGATAACATGAAGGCGGCGGAGGACCTGTTTGGAAAATAGGCGAATAATGTAAGGAATGACGATTTGATCTTCTGCAAAAAGGAAGCAGCCCCTGAAAATCGGAAAAAGGTTCAGAAGGGGGCTGCTCTTCTTTGCGCCCTCTTGCATTGACAGTCCCAGGGCGATACGATATGATAATAAATAGTATGGAACTTTTGCCGAAGATGTGTATACGAGTATGGGGGGTGAGAGATTGTGGGAAGACGGATCAGAAAGCGGGAGACGAAAGACAGCGGCAGCATCTATCTGTTGTGTGCACTGATTGCCATCGAACTTTTTATGTCTTTTTCCTTTCTCGGTTATATTCATATCGAACCAATTTCTCTTACGTTCGTTTATATTCCTGTCTTAATTACCGGATGCGTGATGGGTCCAAAGGAATCTACCTTGGTGGGAGCGGTTTTTGGCGTCGCTTCCATGTGGAAAGCGTCTGCCTTTTACGTTTCAGCCGGTGACGCCATTTTTTCTCCTCTGATGAGCGGAAAACCTTTGCAGAGCATTCTGCTTAGCGTGGGAAGCCGTACGTTGTTTGGCCTGCTAGTGGGTTTGATGTACGCCGGGGTAAGAAAATCAAAGCATCCGTTGGCGGGTATTTTGCTGGTATCCTCTGTAGGGCGGACGATACATACGTTTCTGGTATATCTGTGCATGGGATTGTTTTTTCCGGAAACCGGTTTTCACGTGAATAATGTTTTTGATGACATTTTGCACTGGGATTTTCTTCCCTTCGTTTTGATTGCGGATATTATGGTGCTGTTTTGTTATCTGTTTCGAAAATCAGCCTATGCAAAAAGACTAAAGTATCGAATCCAGACGGTGGACCGGCTCAATGCTCTTGTGGTCCAGAACCGTCGGGTGACTGCGGCTGCCCTGATCCTGATGTCGGTCTGTGCTGTCAGTGTTGCGGTATACTTCGTCAACCGGCTGGGAACAGTACTCAGGTGGTATGGGATCGAGTTGTCCAGCCAGTCATCCTACGATTTGCTGCATCTTCAGATACAGTTCCTGTTGGGAATTTTATCCCTGGCTTTTCTTGTGGTTCTGGCACTGATGTTGTATCAGAAAAACTTCAACTATCTGTACTATGAGGCCAGGCTGGACGGACTCACCGGATTGCTGGGCAGGTATCAGTTCTTTCAGGCAGGAAAACGTATGTTGGAGCGTATGCGGTTTGACCATAAAGACAAGCAAGGCTGCTTCATTATTCTTGATGTGGACAGTTTCAAGGAGATCAATGACTCCTATGGCCACCCGGAAGGCGATAAGATACTGAAAAAGGTTTCGGGTGAGTTAAAAACAGTATTTGATTCTTATGGGATTCTGGGACGGCTGGGTGGCGATGAGTTTGTGGCGTTGATACAAGAACCGATGACAAGGGAGGAGATAGAGCGCCGCTTGATTTTGTTGAAGGAGGGGATTAACCGGATCCAGTGTCACGGGGAGCAGGTCTCCTGCAGTATAGGTGTGATACCGGCAGAAAAATCCTGCTCCATTGAGGAACTTTACCGCGGTGCGGATCGCCTGTTGTATGAGGCAAAGAAAAAGGGAAAAAACCAGTTTGTGTTCGGATACCGCTATCGGGATCAGGCAAAGTAGGAACCGAAGCGGCAGGGAATAAAAGAGGAACCTTTTTGCCGGAAGCTGCATAATTCCACAATATAAGACAGGAAAAGGAGACTGTAATGAATATTGTGAAGGATCACTGTACGAAGTTTAAGCGGTACGGGGAGGCGCGCAGCCAGCAGCTGGATTCCGTTCAGGTGCATTCTATCGGAACCGCTCAGAACACGGCAAAAGCAGTTCGGGATTCTATGGATCAGTATAATCCGGGAGGAATTGTGCACGCGGTGGTGGACGCTGAGACGGAAGGACTGGTGCTGGAACTCCTTCCGGATGAGAACGTAGCCTGGGCGGATGCCGGATACGGGAATCAGCACTCGTATACTTTTGAGATAGCGGAATCAGATTACATGAAATACCAGGCCGGCAGCGCCTCTTACGTGATTACGGATGAAAAGAAATTTCTGGAGGACATTCGCAGAGGATACCGCAATGCGGTGGAATTTGCGGCTTACAAGTGCGCGCAGCTCGGTATTCATCCTATGACAAAGCTTTCGAATGGGATCTATGCCCTCTACAGCCATGATGAGGGAAGACTGGCAGGGGTATCTTCGGCCCATGTGGATCCCACCCATGTGTGGGTGAAAATTGGCAAGACTATGGATGATTTCCGCCGTGAGGTGGCGGCGGCTATGGACGGTCAGGGATCGGAGGAACCAGAGAAACCGGAGACCAGCTACGTGGTTCAGGCCGGAGCCTTCGCCCAAAAAGCAAATGCGCAGAGACTGGTTGACACGCTGAAAAAGGCGGGCTTTGACGCCATCATAAAAGAGTCAGAAGGTCGGTATCTGGTTCAGGCCGGAGTATTCACCGTGCGCGCCAATGCCCAGCGGCTGGTGGAGAGCTTGAAAGAAGCGGGCTTTGAAGCATTTAGTTACTGAATATCATAAGAAAAACCAAAGATTACTCAGTTGCTTTTTTGAGATAAGAGAATTATAATGTATATGCCACGCCAGTTCCGGGGAGGAGTGCGGGCTCTGCCCGTATCGGAGGTGTCCGGTCTCACACTTTCTTATCCCGGGAACACGCTCCGGCTGGGGTGGCTGTGAATAATAACGAGAAGGCGGAAAAAATTTCTTTTTCC
>DBFBJF010000167.1:0-3995 GCA_048203265.1 Candidatus Merdiplasma sp. | reverse complement strand
CTTTTTCTCCTCTTCCGCCTGGCTGGCCGAATCCGGCTTCGCTTTTTCCTCTTCCACACGCTCAAACCGGTTCCCCTCTCCGTCCAAAAGGTAGGGAACCCGCCCGTGCTCGTCAATCTGGCGCACCACAAACTGGGGATTGTTGCTGATCCCCAGAAAAATTCTTCCCACATATTCTCCGATCAAGCCCATAAACAGCAGTATCAGTCCGGAAAAAAAGCAAATGCACACCATCATGGAGGGCCATCCGATGTAGGTCACAGGGCGGACAATCTTCCGGATAATCACCCCCACCGCCCCCAACAGTCCGATGAGGGAAAACACATAGCCCAGGATGGTAGCCGCGCGCAGGGGCACAATAGAAAATCCGATGATGTTTGACCACAGCTGCAGCAGTTTTTTCATGGTATAATTGGATGTCCCCACCTCACGTTCAAAATGCTGGATGGGCACAGAGCCAATGTTTCTGGTGATTCGCAGAAAAACCCCCTGCAGATGGGTGTAGGCGCTGCGGTATTCCACCGCATAGTCCCGCACAAATTTCCGTATTGCCCAAAAACTGGAAGTTTTCAGATCCTTGGGCTTTTTTAACAGGATGCGCACCGTCAGGTAATTGACATAGCTTCCAAAATTCCGGAATTTGCTGTGTTTTTTCTGCGGATAATAGCCATATACAATATCATACCCCTGATCCAGCTCCCCCAGAATTTTGGGCAGCTGGGAGGGATGGGTCTGCATATCATCATCCATGGCGATGAGAATGTCCCCGGCAGCGTAGTTCAGCCCTGCCATCACCGCGTTGTGCTGTCCCGCATTCTTAGCCAGTTCCACCACTCTGACGCAGTCATAATCTCTCACCAGCTTCCGGAGCGCTCTCACCGTTTTTCCTCCATCCGGGGAGGCGTCATCCACCAGGACAAACTCATATCTTCTGCGCCCCATTCTCTCAAACTCCTCCATCGTCAGCTCCACCACCTTCCGGATGGTCTGATCTGACTTATAGCAGGGGATGATCACCGAATGGAGCAGCTCCTCGCTCTCTGTCTGTTTCATCTTTCCTCAGTCTCTCTTCTGTTTTTCGTTAAGCAAGCGCTGAAAGGCCCGCTTTGCTGGGTACATTGTATCAAAAATGCATCTGCTTGTACAGCAGTTTTGCAGTCCGGTTCCTCCTCTTTCTGATCCATATGACCAGAAGAACCACATAGATCACGCCGCAGCCCAGCGTCACCGCTGCGCCAGGAACAATACCCGGCGTGCAGTAGCGAAGCTCAATCTCGTGATAGCCCGGCTCCAGCTCAAGCCCCATGTACATTACATTAGCTTTCTGAAGTTCCCGCTTTTGGCCATCCACATAAATACTCCAGCCCTCACTGTAGGGCACAGAAAATACCATATACTTTTCCGTGGACAACTGGACTGTGCCTGTAACCCGGTTTTTCTCCACCGACACATTTTCCAGAGACTCCTGATTTCTCGCATTTACATTTTCCTCATACTCATCCATGGGAACATACCAGATCTCCACACCATCCAGCCGGTAGGTGCCCGTCTCCGGGAAGGTAAGAGTCACCTGATCTTCCCCACTTTCTTCGTCATATCCCAGACAAATCAGGTAGTCCGAACGGTTCAGCGAGTACGTCTCATTATCCCGGCGAATAGTAATTTCTTTTCTTATCTCCGGCGTGGATACCTGCAAAAGAGAATATTCCTTATTTCGCTCCAGTCCTTTCAGAAAAATATAGCGCTCATAACCGGCACGCTTCTCTCCGACAAATGAGACGCTGCCTCCCGCCTCCTGGACCTTATAGCCATTTTTCCCGGTCTTCACTGAATCACCCGTCTCAGGGAGATCCACCTCAACCATCTGAATACGCTCGTCCGCCGCCTGGTCAGCCGTAATCTCCTGAAGCTCTTCTCCTCCCGGTTCTTCCAGAACCACCGCCTCCATCATCACCTGCTGACGTTCCAGTGCGGACAGGGACTGATATGCTTCACTGCTAATCCAGGTATCATAGGTGTAGCCAAAGGACAGAAGGTACTGGTTCTCAAACAGCAGCGCGCTCTCATCCGACAGATCCTCCCGCAGAACGAAACCGTAGGGAGCATTCTGCGCCCCATCCGGAGCCGTCATATAATATTTCACATGCGCCAGGTTTTCCGAAACAGCCCTGCCGTCCATGGAAAAAACCCGGTGTATCGCGTTGACGCCGATACTGTCCTGATCCAGAAGATATTGGATCAGATTTTTATTAATGATACTGTTGTACATGGAAATCCCGTGATACCCCAGAATCACGGAAGAGTTCTCTGAGCCTGCGTATACCCGGCTTGTGTCTGTCCGGTAAAATTCCTCATCCTCAATTCGCAGGAAAGATGCGTTGGGAGAATATTGGTAGGCAGTTAACCCCGTTCCCTGCTCCTCATATGCGCTCACCAGATTCCCCTGAGACTCTCCGAATGTCATATACCCGCTGACCGCCGCTGAAAGGCCGGTCAAAAGTCCCAGAAGCATCATCCACCTTTTCCCTGAAATGCGAAGACTGGACAGAAACAGAATTAACACGGTACAAATCACAAGCTCCGCCAACGCCACCAGGCCATATACATTTTCCTTTACCAGAAAATGATAATACAGGCTCAAGCCTCCGAATACCAGGGTAATCAGGATCATTCCCGCTTTCTGCCCCCTGCTTGGACGGGGAAAATCTTCCGCCACAGTCACGAAAATCAGGCTTACTGTGAAAGAAAGCAGAAATACCCACCGGTTATTTACGCTGCTAAAACCGGACATCATATATCCGCCTGCGGGCACCAACAGCAAAATCAACTCGATCAGAAAGGCCAGCTTCAACGATAGGTGCTGTCTCCACTTTCGGACAAACAAGAGCACCAAAGCTGGAAAAACCAGCACAGTATAATTAAGTTTTGTATTGCTCCCGGTCTGGCGGAACGGCGTAATAAAATCCAGGAACCAGGTGTAATATCTGCGCAGATTACCATATACCAGAAGGTTCTCTGCCTTCTCATTTCCCAGTCGGGCAGAAGATCCAAGCCGCAGCACTGTAGGGAACATTACCACCGCAGTCATTCCCACTCCCAGCAAATACGCCCCTCCCATTCTGAGAACCAAAAGCAGGAAAGCGCGCCCACGATTCCTTCGGTACAGGTCAAAAAAGCGCAGCAGCACGTAGACTGCCAGTCCCACGGTACACATGTACATAAAATAATAGTTGCTCAGAAACCCAAGAGCAGTCACCGCCGAAAACAGCAGTACGCTCTGCCTGCGCATGACCTGCTCGGCAGAGAGCAAAAGAAGGGGCAGGATAATCAACGCGGACCCGAAAGTGGGATGTTCCGTACACAAAGTCAGCACATAACCGCCCGTCATATAAATCATACTTCCCACCAGAATGGCCTGCTCCTTCTTATTCCAATAGAAGCAAAAGGCTGAAAAAGCCAGCCCGGCCAGATAAATCCGAAACAACACCAGAAACTGATAAAGGTATTCCGTGTAACGTCCCGGCACGACTGTACTGAGAAAGTCCAGCGGGTGAAAGCGAATCACCGCATTCACATCGTCCCCCATGCCGATGGCAAAGTCATACATCTTGGGAATCCAGTCTCCGTGAAACAGACCCTGGATAAAATCTCGGACCGCATTTCCCATATAATATAGATAAGGATAATACTGAGCCTTTCCATCTGTTGTCCAGATCAGGCTCTTCCCTGATATCAGAAAGGGAAAATACACCGCCAGTGCCAATATCAGGAAAATAACCGTATAGTTTCTTACATACCGTCTGTTTAACCGTCTGCCTGTTTTCATCCGTTCTCCTCCCTCGTCAACCGCTATTCTATCAAAAATCTATCTCCTTGTACAGCTTCTTTCCCTGGAATTGTCCCGGCTTTTCCTCACATTATTCTCACTTTTCACTCCCCCATTATTTCTTGACACTTTCTTCATAATTGATTATGATGAGAATATAAAATGAAAT
>DBFBJF010000166.1:0-3346 GCA_048203265.1 Candidatus Merdiplasma sp. | reverse complement strand
ACGCGAGAGAAGAAAAGAAGCAGGAAGCAAAGACAGAAGAAATAAAGAAAGAAGAGTTTCAGGTAAGTGAAACCTGGGCTCATGAAGTCATCGAGGATATCGATGACTTCATAGAGTCCCAGGGGATTTATCTGCGCCAGTAGCTATAGCAGATACTCAGACAGGAGCACCAGGAAAGGAATGGTTACCAGAGACGCCACGGTGGAGAAAGCAAAAATTTCAGAGGCATACTGATAATTTTTGTCAAACCGCAGGGCGAACATGGTGCCGGTGGTTGCCACCGGACAGGCTGCGGCCACCAGGATGGTGACCAGTACATTGCTGTCGATGGGCAGCAGGATGAAGATGAGCAGCATGATCAGAGGGATCACCAGAAGTTTCATGGCGGTGACCAGATAAAGCCGCACATTTTTCAGCGCCTTTCCCAGGCTGGTTTCTGCCAGGGAGATACCGGCGATCAGCATGGCCATAGGAGTATTCAGGTCAGCCAGATATTCCACCGTATCGCCCAGAACGGAGGGAAGCTTGATCTGAGCGCAGAAGAGTACAAGGCCTATCACACTTCCGAAGATCACGGGGGAGGAGAGGCCTTTTTTCAGTTGCCGGAAGGACATGTTTCCGGTCATGACCATCAGTCCGTGGGTCCAGCAGAATACGTTGAATACCACGATATAGGCGGTCAGATAGAGCACGCCCTCACTGCCCAGAACGCTGCTGACCAGTGGGATGCCCATGAAACCGCAGTTGGAGTAAATGCTGGAAAACCGTTCCACCTGATAATCCCGGTCCTTTTTCTGGGGAATGAGCAGAGTGGTGACGAGGATGCCCACCACATGGGTCAGGGCAGCCAGCAGGCAGGCGAAGAGAAATCCCTTCAGCAGGTGGTGAGAATATTCCATCTGAAAAGAATTGATGATCAGAACCGGATTGATGACCAGCAGAAGCAGGTTGGAGAGGGTTTTGTTGCCCTTGTGGTCCACGATGCCCACTCGGAAACAGAGAAAGCCCACAATCATCAGCAGGCACATTTTAATAATTTGATTTGAGATGATAAGAAACATTATGACTGACTCCTTTGTATGAATTGACAGGCTCATGTAAGCCTCACATCTTTTCATTATGGCATTAAATCAGGGCGGTGTCCAGATGAAATTGCACTTGGGAGCCCGATCAGAGAGAAGAACAGGAGAAAACTGGTATGAGAGAACTTATTTTGGCCTCCGGATCCCCCAGGAGACGGGAGCTGCTGGAACAGATCAAAGTTCCCTTCCGGGTGATGGTAAGTGACGCGGAGGAGACGGTGACCGACACAGATCCCGGGCAGGTGGTGAAAGCGCTGGCTGCGCGCAAAGCGATCCAGGTGGCGAAGGAGATAGAGGAGGGGCTGGTGCTGGGCGCGGACACGGTGGTCAGTGTGGACGGTGAGATACTGGGAAAGCCAAAGAACCGGGAGGACGCCAGACAGATGCTGGAGAAGCTGCAGGGAAGGGCCCACTCCGTGTTTACCGGAGTGGCGCTGGTGGAAAAACAAAAAAATGACACAGCGCAATCTGATACCACGGGAGGACCGTCTGACTCCAGGGTACTGGAGAACTTTTACCGGGAGACCAGAGTCCATGTGCACCAGATGAGTGATCAGGAGATTGAAAACTATCTGGATACGGGGGACGCCTTTGATAAGGCGGGCAGCTATGGAATTCAGGGCCCTTTCGCAGCTTTTGTGGACGGCATTGAAGGAGATTACAACAACGTGGTGGGCCTGCCCGTCTCCGCGGTGTACCAGGCGCTGGCCAGGATATCTACTGATCGTAAGAGACGCTGACGAGAAACAGACCCTGAGGAGGTACTGTGTACCCGGCCAGGGCACGGTTTTTTCCTTGGAGAATGGCGGGCATTTCCTCCGCAGGGCGTTGATGAAGCCCCACTTCGACCAGGGTGCCGGTGAGTATCCGCACCATATGATAGAGAAAACCGCTGCCCCGGTAACGTATGGTGAGAAAAGGATCCCGGCGGATCAGCTCAATCTGATACAGGGTTCGCTGGGTAGACTTTTTCATCCGCTGGTTGGAGCAGAAGCTTTTAAAATCGTGGATACCCACCAGCAGGGACGCTGCCCGCTCCATGGCATCCGTATCCAGAGGTTCTGAAATATGAAGGGCGTATCGGCGGGAAAACACATCGGCCCAGGGGCCGTTGTCAATGCGGTATTCGTAAATTTTACTTTTAGCCAGCAGGCGGGCGTGGAACCGCTCGTCCTTTTGGACGCAGGAGAGTGCCCGAATATCCTCCGGCAAGTATCGGTTGATCTGGGATAACAGCGCCTCACAGGAGGGGACTGGCCTTCCGGCGGGAAGGCGGAAGCTGGCGGTCTGTCCAAGGGCATGAACCCCGGCATCGGTGCGGCCGGAGCCGGCGATCTCCACCGGGGTTTCGAAAAGGCGGCTAAGCAGGGTCTCCAGTTTTTCCTGGATGGTATTGGGCGTGTTTCCCTGCTTTTGCCAGCCATTGTAGCGGGTGCCGTCATATTGAAGGGTAAGGCAGTAGGTTGCCATGAGAAAGCTCCTTTCATCAGAAATTTTTCAGGATAGTTGTATTATAGCCCGAGGACAATCCGGAAACAAGAATGGAGTTTGGGATGGTTTTTGAAATGAGGATGCTCTTTTCGGGTAGGAAGAATGAGGAAAGTACAGATGAGAGAAAAATTGGAGCAGGAGCTGCAGCAGTATCCGATTCTGCAGTATGCTTGGCTGAAAACAGAAAAAATCACATTTCTGCAGAGGGTGCGGGACATCTGCAGAACGGAATGTCCCCGGTACGGCACCTCCTGGGCCTGCCCGCCCGGGGTGGGAACTGTGGAGGAATGCCGCCAAAGATGCGGTCAGTATCCGGATGTGTTTGTCTTTTCCACCATTGCCGAGGTGAGAGATATTACCGATATGGAGGAAACGCTGTCCACCAGGGCGGAGCATGAGGAGATCACCAGGCAGGTGGCTGAGACATTTCGCCGGTATTTCGGCGATGTGATTGTCCTGTCTACGGAATCCTGCGATATTTGTAAAACGTGCACCTATCCGGAGCGGGAATGCCGCCATCCGGACCGGATGTTTCCCTGTGTGGAGAGCTATGGGATTCTGGTAACGGATCTGGCTCAGATGGGGGGGATGGAGTTTATGAATGGCGCCAATGTGGTGACCTGGTTCAGCGTTATTTTTTATGATGGGGAAAATAGAGGGCTGCCGCAATAGCTGCGACAGCCCCGAAACAACAACAGCCGTTTCAATAGCCTCCCGGCAGTGTTCACAAAATAGACACAGAATGAACACAAATTTACCATTCCGTTATCACA
>DBFBJF010000165.1:0-19740 GCA_048203265.1 Candidatus Merdiplasma sp. | reverse complement strand
AATCAGCAGATGAATGGTTTCCTCCTTCATGATCTGCAGCGCCTGGTTTCCATCATAGGCCTTGAACACATGGTACCCCTCCTGCATCAGATAAATTTCCACCGCATCCACGATTTCTTTCTCATCGTCACAAACCAGTATATTATACATATCCTTCCCCTCCTATGAGAACTGCCCCTGCCAAACCGCAGGGTAATCTCCCCACAGTCTAGCAGGAGCAGTTTAAGAACATCTCAATGAAACCATTAAGGTTTCCTTAAATATCATTTTGCCTCAACTACGTGCATCATATTCGTCATGTTGCCCTTGCCCTTCACCATGTTGGTGGTGGGATCTCCGGCAGTAAATACCACCATATCTCCGGCCTTTACCAGTTTTTCCCGTTTCACCACGTACATGGCGTGAGAGATAATGTTCTCCGTGGAATCTTCCTGATACCCCTGAAGCGGAACCACACCCCAGTCAATCTGCAGCTTTCTCTGGGCACGCTCATTGGGGGTTACCGCATAGATGGGCACGCTGGGCCGAAAATTGGATACCAGCCGGGCGGTCTGTCCGGACATGGTGGGAGTCACAATGCATTTCGCATTCAAATTGAACGCCGTCTGCACGGCTGCCACGCCCACCGCGCTGGATACATTGGCCTCTCCTTCCAGAGACTTAAAATCCGGCACCTCGTAGGTCTGTTTGCTCTCGGTATACTCCGCGATCTTCACCATGGTCTGCAGCGCCTCAATGGGATGTTTTCCGGCAGCAGTCTCTCCGGAGAGCATGATTGCCCCTGTCCCCTCATTGATGGCGTTGGCCACGTCCGTCACCTCCGCCCTGGTGGGTCTGGGATTGCGGATCATGGAATCCAGCATCTGGGTGGCCACAATCACCGGCTTATACTTGGCGTTGCATTTCTTGATAATAATCTTCTGATAATAGGGAACCTCATGGGCCGGGATCTCCACTCCCATGTCACCCCGGGCTACCATAATGCCGTCCGCGGCCTCAATGATCTCATCGATGTTCTTGATGCCCTCAGCATTCTCAATCTTGGCAATCACATCAATGTATTCCGCGTTATGTTCCTTCAGCAGCTCCTTAATTTCCATTACCGCTTTTGCGTCGCGGATAAAGGAGGCGGCGATAAAATCCACGCCCTGCTCAATTCCGAAAATGATATCCTGCCGGTCTTTCTCTGTGATACCGGGCAGTTTTACTTCTACATTGGGAAGGTTGATGCCCTTTTTCTCCCCCAGCTCTCCTCCGTTGTCCACCAGACAGACCACATCTGTATCCGTGGTGCTCTTCACGGTCAGCTCAATCAATCCGTCATCGATGAGCACCCGGTCGCCGGGTTTTAAATCTTTGGGCAGATTCTCGTAGGTCTGAGAGCAGATCTGGTTATTTCCCACCATCTGCTTTGTGGTGAGCGTAAATTCCTGTCCCTCCTGGAGTACGACCTTGCTGCCGCCCTCCAGCTTGCCGGTGCGGATCTCCGGGCCCTTGGTGTCAAGTAGCATGGCGATGGGTTTCTTCAGCTCGGCTCTCACCTTTTTGAGCAAATCCATCCTCCTTTTCTGCTCCTCATGGTCTCCGTGGGAGAAATTAAATCTGGCCACATCCATGCCGTTCTCCACCAGTTTTCTCATAATCTTGGGATCATCGGAATTTGGTCCCATGGTACAAATTATTTTTGTTTTTTTCATCTCTGTTCTCCTTCCATTCCACATCAGCCCTGAATCACTCGGGTGGCCCATACCGCATCCGATCCGATACCGGTAATTACAATTCCCGTCTTTGTGGACTGGGCGTGAATCACCTGGCCGTCCCCAATATACATGGAGACGTGATACACGTAGCCGTTCTTCGCATAAAAAATTAAATCTCCGGGTTCCGCAGAGGATACCGGAATCTGCATTCCATATCCAGCCTGAGCCTCCGCCACCCTGGGAATATAATAGCCAAAATTCGCATAGATACTCTGGGTAAAGCCGGAACAGTCACAGCCGTTTGTCAGGCTGGTGCCGCCCCACACATAGGGATTCCCCAGAAATTGGAAAGCAAAATTCACAATCTCGCTTCTCAACATGGCCGTCTGATCCGCCTGGCGCACAGAAGTAAGGGTATAGTAACACGCCTTGTTCTCCGATGGTTCCACCAGAACCTCCGCCAAAGTCATGTTGTTTTCTCCCGCGCTCTCCACCGCTCCGCTGGCTCCGGATCCGGTAAGAAGCTGGGAAGCCCTGACAAATCCTCTGGCATTTCCTGACTCTACGTAGAGCCATTCCTTGCCTTCATCGGCCAGAATATAGCACAGGCCGCCCTCCGGAAGCGTGCCCACAGCTCTGGCCGAATCCTGTCTGGCTTCCCGGATGCTCAGATCCTCCCCGGCCACTGCGTACACCTTGGCAGCCATCACCTCATATACTGTCGTGTGCGTATGAGTATACGCGCTGTTCTCATTCCTGGCAAGAGTAATCCGGGCAGTGGGGAGGTTTGCCTCCCCCTTTACCGTAACCAGCCGCCGGGCGGTATCACCCGTGGCCAGCTCCTCCTGGGGAATAAAGCCCCGGGCGTTTCCAGACTCCACATAAAGCCATCCGGAGCCCTCGTCCTCCAAGATATAACAAAGGCCGTAATAATCCAGCGCCCCCACTTTTCTGGAATCCTGAGAGGTCCCCTCATAGAGAAAGGCGCCTGCCGGATTTCTCACCACTCCGTATTCTTTCTCCACCTGGGTGAAGCGAAATTCCAGAGCAATATCCGGAGGTGTCACAATATTCTGCCTGGCTATCAGTTCCTCGTTTGTGATGCCGCTGTCAGTCTCGCTCTCCTCCGTCTCCTCCTCAATCAAATCATCCGTCTCCGTTTCTGTTTCCATCTCGGTCACCGTTTCGCTCCCTGTGGCCGGATCTGTCAGGACCGTCTCCCCCTCCGTAACAATCTCCGTCCCCTCTGTGACAATCTCAGTTCCTTCTGTCACAGTCTCCGTTTCGCTCTGCCCCTCCGTGACGGTTTCAGAGGGCAGAGTCTCCGTGGGGGGCTCCGTTACAGGCTGAGTCTCCGTGGGAGCCTGAGTCTCAGGCGGGGCGGTCTCCACTGGCGGTTCCGTTGCAGGCTGGGTCTCCGTGGGAGCCTGGGTCTCAGGCGGGGCCTGAGTGGGGGGCTCCGTCGCAGGCTGAGTCTCCGTGGGAGCCTGAGTCTCAGGCGGGGCCTGAGTCTCAGCCGCAGTCTGGGCTTGGGTCTCCGCAAGTGCGGCTGCGCCGCCTTCTTCTGCTAATGTCCCAGTGCCCAGGCCCGCGCTCAGCATCATCACGCACAGGCCCATGGCTATCAGCTGCTTCTTTTTCATCTGTTTCTATCCTCTCACTGCCAAAGTTTCTGGAATGCTGCCGGCATTCCTTACTGCATATTTTTTCCAAAACAACGATACCATTATACAACAATTTAAAATTTGCATCAATCACATTACCGCAATTTCACACAAATCTCACACAATCTTTACGCTCTCTCCGGAATAATCTCCAACCAGTATCCATCGGGGTCCTGAATAAAATAAATCCCCATGGCGGGATTCTCAAAACAGATACAGCCCATGGCCTCATGCCTCCTGTGCGCCTCCTCAAAATCGTCCACCCGGAATGCCAGATGAAACTCGCACTCACCCAGCTCATACGCCTGGGGATGCTCCTTCAGCCAGGTCAGCTCCAGCTCAAAGTCGCTGGCCTCATTTCCCAGATAAACGATAATAAAGGAACCGTCCTGGGCGGTTTTTCTTCTCTTTTCCTCCAACCCCAGCGCCTCTCTGTAGAAATTCATGGAGCGCTCCAGGTCTGCCACATTGTAGTTTTCATGGATCATTTTAAATTTCATCCCGTTTCCCTCCTGCTGGAAAATATTACTCTATTATAGCAGTACCGGCGGTTCCCGGCAACCCCGCAATCCGCCTTTCTTTCCCATCGTAAAAAGGAAATAAGCTCGCCAAAAGGCGAGCTTATTTAAAATGTTTGTTGATAGCGATCTCAAATAATGTTTCCAGGACAGCTCCTCTGAAAGTCACTCATCATAGTTGAAGGTTACTTCGATTCTTCCGCTGGTCTCACCCGGATATACCCTTACTTCAATAGTACCCCACTGGGTTGTACCGACACCAAACTGTGTCAGGTTGAGTGCGGTGATGGTAGGCTCGGTGCCTGTTCCAATCAGCTCCTCTTCTGTCAGCTCTACCGGTCCCCAGATTTTAACGCCGAATGTATGCTGCAGAGTATACGTACCAGGCGTGATATTGTCAAATACATACACCTCGTCCTTGCCGTAAGTCTCATACGTCATGATTCTGGTGGTTGTGCTCTCAGTTCCTGCTTCCTCATCGCCTGCTTTGACCAGATCCAGCTCAGCACCCCGGCCCTGGGTTTCAAAGGTATTTTCCACGTAGCGCGGCGTATTGCTGGAGAAGGCTTCAACCTCCCAATAGTACTCCGAGTCAACGTTCAGGCTGGGAACATCCAGATAGCTGTCCCAATATACCATATAGCTGTTATACAGCTTGTCGGGATGAACGCCGTAGCGGACAATGTAGCCCTCAGCGTCTTCCACCTGATCCCACAGCAGATGGGCATGGCGGCGGTCTAATTCATCGCGGACTACCTTAACATTTTCGGAATCCACTTTTGTCCAAGTGGCCTCGTCCGGATTGCCAAATACGCGGAGCGCTTTGACCGCGAATCTTCCGTTATCAGGCGTAAACACGTTGGTCAGTCTCACGTACCGAGCGTTTACGGGAGTGGGAAGTTCTGTATAATCGCTGCGCAGATCCTGGGTATTATTGCTCTTATCGATAAGCAGCGTCCAGTTCTCGTTATCTTCGGACACTTCCACCGTGTAGGATTGATACTGATCCAGTGGATCTCTGCTTTTCTGGATATCAGGATCTTTGTCCCACAGGATCTGAATGCCCCGGATATCGCATACCACGCCAAGGTCAACGGTCATATATTCGCCGGCATCACCGGTTTCGGCGCACCAATATGACTTCGCATCCTCGTCCACCGCATTGGATGCCCAGCATCCCTCAATGTAGGAGGACACTTCTACCTTCTTATCCAGGGACAGAAGCATCCATCCTGTAGCGTTATTCTCAATGGGATTCTCCACAACGCCGGGCAGATACTGAGGATAATCGCCAAATTCAGTCTTGCCATGCATCACGCCGTCTTCATCCACGCCTGCCGGATAGAGAGCAATTAAGGTACTGCCACTTGCACCGGACTCAGCGTACGGCATCATAGCAACGGCCCAGACATTGTTATTCCGGTCTACGAAAATGCTGCCGTGGCCGCCGCCAGGCGCTACGCCAGTGGTCTTCAGGGTGAAGGGGTTCTCTTCCTCATATACAAAGGGGCCCATGGGATCGTCCGCTACGTATACGCCCTGGCCATAGGAGTAGAACTCAAGGCCGATGGAGGAATACAACAGATAGTATTTGCCGTTGTACTTAAGAGGATGCCCGCCTTCTGTCCAGCCATACTCCTGTTCACGGTATTCTCTGTGATCAAACAATGGATAAATGTTGTCTTTTGCGTATCTGGTCTCCCAGCCATGGGTATAGGGATCCCCCCAGAGGCACACAACCGGTTCACTGATTTCTTTAAAGGTTGTCTTGTCCAGTTCCACAACGCGGATGCCGAGCAACTGAGACCAGCCATAGTACATAAACAACCGGCCCGTTTCTTCATCATAGAGCATACTGGCATCGCCGTAGTTGGTGCTGGAGAAGGTACCCGCCTGGTACCAGACGCCTGACTTCGGATCGTCGGTGGTCATAACTACGTCATCGGTATTGCCGGCATAATTATACAGTTTGCCGTCAATGTTCACAACGCCAACAATACCAGCGCGCAGATCCGGCGCATCCACATACGTCCAGTCTACAAAGTCATGAGACCACCAATAGCCCTTTGTATGGCTCAGGAACAGATAGTAATCATCCTCATACATTGTAATGACAGGCTCGCCGCCCCGCAGCAGTCTGTCAGAGCCTTTGGTAATAGAAATGGGATTACAGTACGTGGTGGGGTTGGTCATGATCTCCTTTCCAGTTGACACAACCGGAAAGCCAGACTCTTCAGGCTCCGAAACTTCGGTTTCGGCGCTCTCCTCAACACGCTCGGTATTCTCAGCGTTCTCGGCACCCTCGCTGGCAAAAGCCAGGCCGGCACTGCTCAGAGTCATGAGGGCAGCCAACATCAAGGTAACTATTTTTTTCCTCATAGCAATCTCCTTACATAATATAGTAGTTGTTTCTTAATAGTAGTCAAGTATTGCGGCAGCTGTGTGCACGGGCCCATGATTGCAGCACAGCAGCCAGTAATTAAGTTGCTCATACCGGCCGGTTTTTCTGAAATTATCATATCAAATCCTCAATTAAACTGTCAATTTTTCCGGCAGCCCGCTTTTTTTCGATCTTTTCACTCTCATAGAAAAATCGGCCTTGTACGGATCGTAATCGATATCGCCCATTCATAATCTGTAAATTTCGGGTCATCTGTTCCCGCCTTAAACACAACAATGACATGTAATATGATATAATATCGTCAAAAGAGTTTTTCTGAAATGGGAGTTATTTATGAAACGCATACTTTTTATGCTTTATTTGCTGATTGCTCTTATATTGATTGTGCCCGGGCAAAAGAAAGGGGACACTCTTTCCAGACTGGAGAGCGCTCCCCGAGTCATGGCAATTCTGCCATCCCAAAATAATCCCTTCTGGAGCGGCGTGTGGGCAGGAATTCATCAGAGTATCCCGTATGCTTCCTTCGTCCTCACAGAATACGACTATGAAATCTCTGACGCAGAAACCCTGCTTCAGCTTTTGGATCTTGCGGAAAACGTCTCTCCAGACGGGCTGATCCTTGCCCCCCAAGTTACCCTCTCAGCTTCCTTTTATCAAAAGCTGAAGACATTAAAGGAAAAGGGCGTGAAAGTCATCATTCTGAATACTGACATTGATAAAGAGGATTATTACGATACTTTTCTGGGAATTGACAACATAGATGCCGGGATTATTCTGGGACAATACCTTGCTTTAAATTTGAAACCCGATCAGGAAATTCTGGAAATTCACAACCCACCACCATTTTCCAATACCTTACAGGACCGGATCGCTGCCTTCCATGCTGCTATGGAGCAGGAGGGACTTCTGTCCCGCGTCCACACTCTGGAAACGCTCTTGGAATATCCCAAAGGAATTCAAGATATACTTAGTGCTCTGCAAAATAACGAGAATTTAAGGTATCTGGTGACGATGGGCCCTACTTATACCTTGTATGCGGCCAGTGCTGTTAACATGATGGATCTTCCCTATAAGGTAACGGTACTGGGGTTTGGGGAGACCCAGGAGGCACTGGAATATGTGGAACAAGGTGCCATTGAAGTACTTTTCATGCAGGCAAATACACAACTTGGCCAGCGGAGTGTACAGATCATGGAACAGCTGCTCACAGGTGAAAATACCCTAAAGCGCTATAGGATTGACATCAATCTCATTACTAAGCAAAATATTTCTTAGTATAAAGGCAAAATCTGTCCTCCTCCGATAAGTTCTATCATCATAAAAAAAGAATGGAGAAAGCTATGTATACGTTATTATTGGTAGAAGATGAAGCAATGGAGCTTCTGGCTTTAAAATATGCGATCACCACAAATTACGATGGTATGTTTCAAATCATCGAAGCCGCAGATGGAGATACCGCTCTGGATTTATGTCAAAAATATCACCCCGAACTTATCATTGCAGACATAAATATTCCCGGCATAACAGGCCTTGATTTGATCGAGTCCGTCAATAAACTAAATTTTGATACTGCCATTTTAATCTCAACGGCCTATGACAAATCCGGCTATATCCGCCGGGCGCTGGAAATGGGTGTTCTGAGCTATCTGTTAAAGCCAATTGATGTGCGGGAATTGAAACTGGCTATCCAAAAGTGCATCCAACGGTTGGAAGAACACCGGTCCCAGGAAAAACAGATGGCCTCACTGATGCATGGCATTGAATCAGTCCGTTCCTATGCCAAAGAATATTTGGTGCGTGACATTCTGGAAGGCAATGCCCCGGCTGAGGTGCTATCCAGCGCATGCGGATGGCCCTCTGACGGCTCTCTGCAAATCTGCCTCCTGTGCTGGATCCCAAGTGACACGCCAGATTATGATTTATTCTATGAAGTTTGTGAACAACAATTCCGAGGCCGTTTCTCCCTCTTGTTTTCTCCCCTAAACGGCTGCGGCTTGCTTCTTCTTCAATCCTGTCCTAACCAGGAGCAGGAGTCACTGATGCTTTTTCTTCGCCTGGGAGCCATTCATATTTTACGGGCTATGGGGCACGGGAAAATAGCGGGAAGCAACTTTTTTACTTCGTATGATACATTAAGCGGCGAATGGGAAGACTTCTATTCTTCTGCTCTGAACCAAAAAGCAGAATACTCTTTTCCGCCTATTTCCATGCGGGCCCTTGGCTCTTCTCATCAAAGGATCCTCCTCCGGCAGAAGATCCTGCAGCGTCTGCAAAACCGACGGATTTCTCCCGTGATTTCTCTGCTGAAAAAAACTGTCTGCTCATCAAACTCCTACTGGCAAACTGCTGCCTTATTTTTTCACGCTCTCTGGCGTTTTGACCAGTCCATCTGCCTTACGGAAATCTTTGAATTGTGTGAGCAGGACCGTTCCTGGAAAAAGATGGCAAAATGGCTGGAGAATTATTATCATATGCATCCTCCATTTTCCTCTCAGGATCAGGCTGCTCGCTCCCACATTCAAAAAGCGCTGGCACTCATGGAGCAAAATTACAGCCAGGATCTGACTATGGCAGGCATCGCAGAAGAGCTGGGACTCTCTGCTACATATTTCAGTAACTTATTTAAACAGCAAACCGGAAAAAACTTCGTAAGCGTATTCCACGAAATTCGCATCCGCCATGCCATTACTATGATGGAGCAAGAAAAACAAAGCATAGAAAAAATTGCGTCTCAGTGCGGATACTGCAGCAAAAAATACTTTTTTGAGGCATTCAAGCGAACTACCGGTCAGTCTGTTACCCAATACCGTCAGGGAGAAATCAAATGAAATCACTGTCTATTTCTCATAAAATGAATCAGGTACTGATCCGCACCTTACTGTTTCTGCTTTTGACGCATATAGTGTCTTTTATCATCAGCGGACGGGCCTTTACCGATTTTTACCGGCTCTTTGAGCATCAGCAGCTTTACTATTCCTTTCGGGATATTCTCTCCCAACTTCAGGAAAACCTGCTTTTAAGGTTTAACGGCAACGATTATTCCCAGGAGGATATCTCGCAGCTGTGCATCCAGCTCTCAGATGTCTCTGGCACCCTTGCGGAAGCCTTTCCGCAAGCACAGTTCCTGGACACCCGACAACTAACGACCCAGTATCTTAACATAGTTCAGGCCAGTACCAGCCAGCTTTCCTCCGGTAAGGTAGCAGAAGCACTGGAATCCTTTGAAGAGGCCCAGACCATATATCAAGAGCTGGAACTACAGTACCGTACTACTGCCCCCATACAGAAGGAAATCATCAGACAGAGAGCATCTGAAATCCAAAGCCGTCGGTCTGCTCAAATTCCTGCCATCATCCTGCTGATTTTTCTTGCCGGAGGAATTTCTCTTCTGAATGGGCGTCAAATGGTGCAACGGATCGTACGGCCACTGACTGTGCTTACCGATCAGGCAAGGCACATCCCTCTGGACGACACAAAAGTCCTGACTGGCCAAATTTCTGTATCTGATACGGCATGGGAAATTTTGCAGCTTACCGCTTCCTTCTGCTCTATGTCAGACACCATCCGGGAACAGATGAAAAAGCTGAGGGAGGCTATTCATCTTTCTGACAAAGTTCATACCCTGGAAATGCAAAATGTACAGATGAAAATGGAGCTTGCCCAGGCGCAAATGGGGCAGCTTCAGTCTCTTGTAAATCCGCATTTCCTATTTAACTGTCTTGGCATGCTCTCCAGCATTGCGATTTTAGAGAATGCTTCCCAGACTTATGATTATTCCCTGAATCTGGCCGGCTTCCTCCGCACTTCCCTCAATGCGGTGGGAAAAATTGTCTGTCTTGATCAGGAAATGGGCCACATCAGTCATTACATTGCCCTGCAGAAGCGCCGATTTGGAGAGCGTTTTACCTTTATCTTGGAATATTCTTCCCAGGGCAGCGATGCCATGCTGCCCGCCATTGTTTTCCAGCCCTTGGTAGAAAATTCTCTCGTTCATGGTATCGCCGGATATTCCTCCGGAGGTACGATCCAGATTCACGCCGGGTTGGAACATGGACGCATCTGCATTTTTGTAAAAGACAATGGAGTGGGGCTGACAGAAGATCAGGTTCAGGAACTTTATTCTATCTACCAGTCAGAAGATCTGCTTCTGCGAAAAAAAACCGGCCTGTATGGCGTGATATACAGCCTGCGCTATTATTTTGGAAGAGATCTGGAAATGCATATAAAAAGGGAAGAAAAAGGAGTCTGTATTTCCTTCTTCTTCCCCTATGAAACGTCCCGGAGGCAGGTAGTCTCCTCTTTTTCAGCGGAGCATCAGGCTCAGGTACCATAAAGCAGTGCGCATAAATTACGCCGCGAAGTTTCCGGTGTACAGCTGATAATACTTTCCCTTTGCCTCAATCAGCTCTTCGTGGCTGCCTCTCTCAATGATCCGGCCCTGCTCCATTACCATGATGCAGTCCGCGTTTTTAATGGTGGACAGGCGGTGGGCAATGACAAAGGTGGTCCGTCCCTTCATCAGGGCGTCCATGCCGGCCTGCACCAGGCCCTCAGTTCTGGTATCGATGGAGGAGGTGGCCTCGTCCAAAATCAGCACCGGCGGATCCGCCACCGCCGCTCTGGCGATGGCCAGCAGCTGCCGCTGCCCCTGGCTTAAGTTGCTTCCGTCCCCGGTCAGCACGGTCTGGTAGCCCTCCGGCAGTCTACGGATAAAACCATCCGCATTGGCCAGCTTGGCCGCTGCCACGCACTCCTCGTCCGTGGCATCCAGCTTTCCATAGCGGATATTGTCCATAACGGTTCCGGTGAACAGGTGGGTATCCTGCAGCACCATGCCAAGGGAACGCCGCAGATCCGGTTTCTTGATCTTGTTGATATTGATGCCGTCATAGCGGATCTTTCCGTCCTGAATGTCATAGAAGCGGTTGATCAGATTGGTGATCGTGGTCTTGCCGGCGCCAGTGGAACCCACCAGGGCAATTTTCTGGCCGGGCTGCGCGTACATTTTGATGTCATGCAGCACCATCTTCTGATCATCATAGCCGAAATCCACCCCGTCAAAGACGATACCGCCCTCCATCTTCTGATAGGTGACGGTGCCGTCCGCTTTGTGCGGATGCTTCCATGCCCACAGGCCGGTACGGCTCTCGGATTCCGTCACGGTTCCGTCCGGATTCTCTTTCGCGTTCACCAGCTCCACATAGCCTTGATCCTCCTCCGGCTTTTCATCCAGCAGGGCGAACACCCGGCCAGCGCCGGCGGCAGCCATGACGATGGAGTTCATCTGCTGGCTGATCTGAGTAATAGGCTGGGTAAAATTCTTATTCAGTCCCACAAAGGCCATCACGGTTCCCACTGTCACACTGCTTCCCGCAGGGAGCGCCAGAAGAGCGCCCACCACAGCGCAGAGCACGTAGCTCAGATTTCCGATGTTGGCGTTGATGGGCATCAGCAGGTTGGCATAGCGGTTTGCCTTATTGGCGCTGTCTCTGAGCTGGTCATTCAGCTTTTTAAAATCCTCTATGGACTGCTCTTCATGGCAGAACACCTTCACCACCTTCTGGCCGTCCATCATCTCCTCAATAAAGCCATCCACATTTCCCAGATCCTGCTGCTGCTTCTGGAAGTATTTTCCGGAAAGGCCTGAGAAGACCGTGGTCACCCGCAGCATCACCAGGGCCATCACCAGCGTGACCACCGTCAACGGCACATTCAGAACCAGCATAGAAATCAGCGTGGCCACAAGGGTAGCTGCCGAATTGATGATCTGAGGAATGCTCTGACTGAAGAGCTGGCGCAGCGTATCCACATCGTTGGTATACACGGACATGATGTCTCCGTGGGCATGGGTGTCAAAATATTTGATGGGCAGCGCTTCCATGTTGGCAAACAGCTCATCTCGAAATTTCAGCATAGTACCCTGGCTGACATTTACCATAATCCGGTTGTAAGCATAGGATGCCGCCACGCCAACCAGGTAAAACACCACGATACCCATCAGCGCGTTGGCCAGCGGGGCAAAATCCGGATTCTTGGCATTCAGCAGCGGTACGATATAGTCATCTACCAGCGACTGTACAAACAGCATTCCCTGCATGGTGGCGAAAGCTCCGATGATAATACAGATCACCACCACCAAAAATGAAAATTTGTAGCTGCTGATCATGTATGTTAACAGACGCTTCAACACATACAGAGAGGACGTTCTGTCTTTCTTTTTCATTTCTTTACACTCTCCCTTCCATATTTATGAAACTGCCTGATCGAAATCTCCGCCGCCCTGGGTCTGAGACTCATAGATGTCGCGGTAGATCTCATTGTGTTCCAGCAAATGCTCATGGGTGTCAAATCCATTGATCCGGCCCTCGTCCAGCACAAGAATCCGGTCCGCGTCCTGCACGCTGGATACTCTCTGGGCAATAATAATCTTTGTGGTTCCCGGAATATAGGTCTGAAACGCCTTTCTGATCTTGGCGTCTGTGGCCGTGTCCACCGCGCTGGTGGAGTCGTCCAGGATCAGAACCTTGGGCCTCTTCAACAGAGCCCTGGCAATGCACAGTCTCTGTTTCTGGCCTCCGGACACATTGGTTCCGCCCCGCTCAATCCAAGTGTGATACCCATCCGGCAGCTGGTCAATGAACTCTGAGGCGCAGGCTGCCTCGCAGGCTGCTTCGCACTCCTCGTCCGTGGCTTTTTCATTGCCCCAGCGCAGATTGTCCAGGATTGTGCCGGAAAAAAGGACATTCTTCTGAAGTACGACGGATACCTGATCGCGCAAAGCTTCCATATCGTACTCCCGCACATCCCTGCCGCCCACCTTCACGGTACCTTCCGTGGCATCATACAGGCGGCTGATCAGATTCACCAGGCTGGATTTTCCGCAGCCGGTACCGCCGATAATACCGATGGTTTCGCCCGACTGAATGTGCAGGTCAATATCTTCCAGGGTGTCCTCCCCGCTTCCCCGCTGATAGGCAAAACTGACATGGTCAAAATCAATGCTGCCGTCCGGCACTTCCATGGCCGGCTGGCTGGGATTGTAAAGCTCCGGCTGTTCTCTCAGAACCTCCGAGATACGGTCAATGCTGGCGTAGCTCATGGTCACCATGACAAAAATCATGGACAGCATCATCAGTGACATCATCACCGACATGATGTAGCTGAACAGCGAAGTAATGTCACCGGTGGTCATGGTCCCCGCCACAATAAAGTGAGCGCCAAACCAGGAAACCGCTGTAATACAGGCGTATACCACCAGCATCATAACCGGGTTATTCACAGCCAGAATGCTCTCCGCCTTGACAAACAGCTGGTACAGCTTCTTCGCTGCCTTCTGAAATTTCTCGTTTTCATGCTTTTCCCGCACATAGGCCTTCACCACCCGGATGGCCGTTACATTTTCCTGCACACTGGCGTTCAGATCATCATACCGGTCAAATACCTCCCGGAAAATAGCGGTGGTTTTCTTCATAATCACCATCAATACCACCGCAAGAACGCAGAGCGCTCCCAGAAACACCAGGCTTAAGCTCCGGTTGATCATGAAGCACATGATCATGCTGAAAACCAGCATCAGGGGAGCCCGCACCGCGATCCGGATCAACATCTGAAAAGCGTTCTGCACGTTGGTCACATCTGTGGTCATTCTGGTGACCAGTCCGGCCGTGCTGAACTTATCAATATTGGAGAAAGAAAAGTCCTGTATGTGAGTGTACATGCTCTCCCTCAGATTGCAGGCAAAGCCCGAGGAAGCGCTGGCGGCAAATTTTCCCGCCATAGCTCCCGCAAACAGGCTGACCACTGCCATAACGATCATCACAATTCCCAGTCTGATGATGGCCGGCATATTAGATTGTTCCAGTCCGTCATCGATAATCATTGCCGTAATAAAGGGGAGCAGTACTTCCATAATCACCTCCAGGGTGGTGAAGCCCATGGTGAGAAAGGTGTCCCTCTTATATTGCTTTAGCTGCGCTAAAACTGTTTTCATGCTGTAACCTCCTGTCTATGTTCCATTTCATTTAGTCCTGTCAGTATTTTATATTCCAGGTCAAAAAACTGCTGCCGCTCCTTCTGATCCAGCACACTGCAAAGTTTCTTCTCCATCTGCCGGGCGTTCTGCAGAAATTCTTCTCCCTCCGCCTCCAGCTTTTCTGTGGGAACCACTTTCTTTTTTCTCACATCCCCCGAATTCTGTTGAAAGCAAAGGTATCCTTTTTCTCTCAGCTTCTTTACGAGGGCCGACAAGGTAGCCTTGGAAATCCCAATCTCACGGCACAGTTCGGTGATATAAGTGCCGCTCGGGTGATGACGCAGAATATATACCAGGAAATAAACCTGAGTCCCGCTCATGTTGTTTTTCCTGAGGGCCTTTTCCATCCACGCTTCCAGATCAATATTAATTTTCTTTGTCATCAGGAGCAGTCCCTCCTCCTGCAGTCTTTCTGACATGATGTCTCCGCACCTCCTGTCCTCACGTACCGTTTGTTTCAAAACAGTTCGTTTGCTAACTATCTGTTTCACAGGAGATTTTAGCTCAGATTCTCTTGTATGTGAAATTCAATGATGTTATAATCGATAAAAAACTTTTATAGATATAGATACTGTTGAAAAGTCACTTGAAATGGAGGATAGGATGAACACCATCCAATTAGAATGTTTTCTCTCAGTGGCAGAGCATCTGAATTTTTCCAGAGCGTCCGAAGAATTGAAGATCACCCAGCCCGCAGTCAGCCACCAAATCCGCACACTGGAGGAGGAGCTGAGTGTGAAGCTGTTTCAGCGCACCAGCAAAAATGTCTCCCTCACCCCCGAGGGCATTCAGTTTTTGCCCGATGCGGAATTGATTTTAAAAACTGCCGTCTCCGCCAAGAAACGGCTGGGACGGCATGAAAATTTTATTCCCTTTGAGATCGGCTGTCATAATTATATGGAGCTTACACTGCTCCCTCCGATACTGCAAAAACTGGCAGAAGAGTTTCCTCAGCTGAGGCCGAACATGCGCATCGTCCCCTTTCCCTCCCTGCAGGGGCTGGTGGAAAACCAGAAGCTTCACGGGGCCTTTGGCATAAAGGACGCGCAGAAGAAAACCTCTCTCCTTTTCAGAGAGCTTTGTTCTGCTCCCATAGCCTGTGTCTGCTATCCCGGTCATCCGCTGTCACAGCGCAAATCGCTGACCAGAAAGGACCTGGGGGGCAGCATGGTGGCCTGCTCCCCCGGTCAGATCTCCGATCCGGTTTTCTCCGCCCAGAGCAGCGTGATTTCACAGCTGCTCACGCAGCACCACTATTTTACGGAAAGCATCGAGAGCGCCTTTACCCTCGTCAAGGCCCGTCTCGGCTGCACACTTTATCCCGATGTGCCGGCGCTGAGAGATCCGCAGCTGTGTTACATCCCGATGGAGGACTTTCCCCCTCTCCCCTTCGGGATTTTTTACCGGTATGACAATGACCATCCGGCCTTAAAGCGCTTTCTGCGCCTTTTCCAGGAAATCTTTCCGTCTCTATAGGCGAAGGGTATCTGGTATGGGCGCCTTTTTTGCTGAATGATAGGGCACACTTACTATTCAACTAATGATATCATTTTTCCCATATTTTATTTAAGAAAAAATTGCACATCCAGCGGTCATTCGTTATAATAACAGAGACGGGCCGCGGCAAAACAAAAGACTTGATTTACCTTATCTCTTTTGCCCCGGCGCCATATTCGCACACCATCCCGTTTTCGGGATGCTGAGAAAGGAATATCATGATCCATGAATAATCACGAAACACAAAAAAAGGATCTCCACCGGCGCTTATCCGGCGTTCTGGTACATCCCACCTCGTTTCCATCCCCCTACGGAATCGGAGATATGGGGCAGGGTGCCTACGATTTTATTGATTTCCTGGAGGCTTCCGGTCAGCATCTGTGGCAGGTGCTCCCCCTGGGGCCCACCGGGTTCGGTGATTCTCCCTATCAGGGTTTCTCCGCCTTTGCCGGCCAGCCCCTGATCATCAGTCCGGAGAAACTGATGGAATTAAATCTGCTCACGGAAGAAGACTTTAAAGATATGCCCCAGTGGGATCCCAGAAAGGTGGACTACGGCCCGGTGATCGAGTTTAAAACCGGACTGCTTCACTCCGCTTTCCACGCCTTCCACCACACACCGGACAAAACTCTTCTGGAAGAGTTTGAACACTTCTGTCAGGAGGAGAGCAGCTGGCTGGATGACTACAGCCTGTTCATGGCCGGAAAAGACGCCCATGGAGGCAGAAGCTGGCTGGAATGGGAGGATGATCTGAGGTCTCCCACCTCAGCAGTCCGCAGAGAGTGGAAGGAAAAACTGTCCGAAGAAATTTTATACTATCAGTTTGTCCAGTTTATCTTCCAGAAACAATGGGGAGAGCTGCGGGATTACGCTCACGGCCACGGAGTGGAGATCATCGGGGATATTCCCATCTTTGTCTCCCTGGACAGCTGTGATGTGTGGGCCAACAAAAAATTGTTCCAGCTGGATACCAAAGGGTATCCCACCTGCGTGGCGGGTGTCCCCCCCGACTATTTCTCTGTCACCGGCCAGCTGTGGGGGAATCCTCTCTATGACTGGAATTATCACAAGGAGACCGGCTATCACTGGTGGATTGAGCGCATCCGCCGCCAGCTGACCCTGGTGGATCACCTGCGCATCGATCATTTCCGCGGCTTTGAGGCTTACTGGGCCGTGCCCGCCGGGGAGGAGACCGCCATCAACGGCGCCTGGATCAAAGGCCCCCGGGAGGACCTGTTCCTGGCAATCCAGAAAGCGCTTGGTGAGGATCTCCCCATTTTCGCGGAGGATCTGGGGGTAATCACCCCTGAGGTAGAGCAGCTGCGGGATCTGTTCCAATTCCCCGGCATGAAAGTACTGCAGTTTGGCTTTGGGGATATGAACGACCACAATTACATTCCCCATTTCTACACCACCACCAACTGCATCTGTTACACCGGCACCCACGACAACGACACCACCATGGGATGGTACGCACAGCAGCCGGAGGAGATCAAAGACCGAATCTGTCGTTACGGCAACACCGACGGCAGTCTGGTAAGCCTGGATTTTATCCGGTTCTGCCTGGGCTCCATTGCCCGATACGCCATCTTTCCCATCCAGGACCTTCTGACCCTGGGCAGTGAAGACCGCATGAATACTCCAGGCGTTGCCGCCGGCAATTGGGGCTTTCGCTATGAGGCAGAAGATCTCACCGAGGAGCGGACAAAATGGCTGCTGGACACCACCAGGCTGTATAGCCGGTAAAAGGAGGAGGAAGATATGCTTCGACTGATTTTAGCATTAATTGCGGTCATCCTCTACCTGATCGTGGGACTCCCCATACTTGGTATTCTGTGGCTGGTAAAAAAATGGAAACCCATGACGGCCGATTTGGCCGCCCTTCGGATGGTACAGTGGATTTTGAAAGTGGTATTGTTCCTGTGCGGCGTCAAAGAAACGGTGATCGGGGAGGATCTGGTTCCCAAGGACCAGGCTGTCCTCTATATCATCAACCACCGGAGTTATTTTGACATTGTCACCACCTATGCCCGTGTGCCCCGCCGCACCGGATACATAGCCAAAAAAGAGCTGAAAAAGATCCCTTTGATCCCCATGTGGATGAAGCGGCTTTACTGCCTGTTTCTGGATCGGGACGATGTCAAACAGGGACTGCAGACGGTGCTCACCGCCATCCAGCAGATCAACTCCGGCATTTCCATGGCCGTGTTCCCGGAGGGAACTCGGGGAGATGCCGAGCGGGAAGAAGATCTGCTCCCCTTCCACCAGGGTACCTTCAAGATTGCCCAGAAGACGGGATGCCCCATCGTTCCGGTGTGCATCAACAACTCCTCGGCCATCTTTGAGGATCATATTCCCTGGGTGAAAGCCACCCATGTGGTCATTGAGTACTGCGCTCCCATCTACGTGGACCAGCTCTCTCTGGAGGAAAAAAAGCACCTGGCTTCCCATGTACAGGAAATCATGAGGGAAACTCTAAAGAAAAACCAGGAACTGGTATAAAACAGACTGGCAAAATAGAATTTCTTTCAGAGAAAGAGGATATGTGGCCTAACATTCTCTGCAATATACTACCCCCAGGCAGGACATGGAAACTGGAAACCTGCCGGGGGCATTTTTATATCCGGAAGAAGTAAAATGGATCCGATGTATTTTGTATCCTCTTATCTTCTATCCTCACGATCTCATCAGCGATTGGATCTGTTTTTCTGTCATAGTTCCAGACAGAAGCTCCCGCAGCCGTTCTGGCGCATTGCTCCTGAGAGCCGGACCGGGCGTATATTTCTCCCAGTCTGCCGCTGTCCCGTAGTAAAAGGCCGACCAGCTCTCATTCAGCTTCTTTCCGTTCTCTATGGCTGTTATGTACAAATTCCGAAGCAGAAAGTCAAAACCCTCCCGGTACTCCTTCACCGGAAGCCCGGAAGCCTGCTTTAAGAATGTGGTATCCGCAGGGGGATTCCCGTCTAACAGGGAGTATATTTTTTCCGCCGCTTTGGTCAGCTCCTTCTGTGTCCTGACTGTCTTCAGCAGATAGTAGGTCTCCACCGATAAATAGGTGGTGCGCCCTTTGAATACCTTCGAGTAGAAAAGCCTGTGGCTGTCAATCAATTCTTCCACATCATGCCAGGTACAGCCGATGTCCTCCAGGGCAGGCAGATACGGATTCGTATTGCATAACAGTATTCCATTTACGTTAAGGTACTCCAACAAATGATTCATCGTGTTCCTCCTGAAACATTACTCCTGTTCCCCACCCGAAATCAACTCGCTGCGCCTTACTACATACCGGTCATGGGGCATATCCACGCCCTTATAGTGCTTTGTCATAGAATCTGTTTTTTTCATGCCGTTTCGAAGAGCCACCCTCTGGGATGCCAGGTTGGTATCCCGGATGATGGAGCACACTTCTTCCGCCCCCAGCACCTCAAAGGCGTACTTTTTGCAGGCCATGGCTGCCTCTGTGGCATATCCCTGATGCCAGCAGTCCCGCCGGAACAGATAGCCGATTTCCAGTACCTCCCCGTCCCTCCAGGGCTGCATGGTCAGGCCGCACTGGCCGATCATCTCATCCGTCTTTTTCAGGATCACCGCCCACGCCCCAAATCCCCATAATTCATAGCGGGCAATCTGGCGGTCCAGCCACTCCTGCGCCTCCTCATCAGAGAAAGCCCCCTCATAGGCGTACATCGTCTCCTCATCCTGCAAAATTCTGCACAGGGCCGGGAAATCATCCTGGTTCATCCTGCGCAGATACAGCCTCTGGGTTTCCAGTATCTTGTCCATTCTGTATTCCTCCACCTATATCTGTCAGAAATCGTATTATAGTTCTGAATTTAATCTGTAAGCTATACTTAATTCTAAATATAAATAAATGTACCATAGGTATACGGAAATAAAAAGAACAATTATACCAACGGTAGAGAAAAAC
>DBFBJF010000164.1:0-11446 GCA_048203265.1 Candidatus Merdiplasma sp. | reverse complement strand
GCTTTAATCGACAGCCTCTAATAGCTGGGCCACGGTTTTCTGGTAAATCGGATGGCGTACCCAGGGCGCAATCTGAGCCAGAGGCTTCAGTACAAAGTCCCGTTTATGCATCTCAATGTGTGGAATGTGAAGCTCGGGGCTGTCCAGTACCAGATCGTCATAGAGCAGGATATCCAGGTCCAGGGTTCTGGGACCCCAGTGAATTTCCCGCTTCCGGTGGGCGTCCGCCTCAATCTCATGAAGCAGATCCAACAGCTCCTGCGGAGGGAGCAGGGTGCGCAGCTTCAGGGCTCCATTGAGAAAATCGTCCTGTTCCACGCCGCCGTAGGGCGGGGTGATGATAAAGTCGGACACCGTCTCCACGGCACATCCCCGGGCCTGGGACAGCTTTTGCACAGCCTGATCCAGATAAGCCTGCTTGTCCCCCAGGTTGGAGCCAAGAGCGATGTAGGCGGTATGCCAGCTCCGCTCAATCTCCACGGATACAGTCTCCAGGGGAAGACCCACGGGGGCCCAGGGTTTTTTTATTTCCATCCGCACCTTCTCCAGCCGGGGTACGGAGAGCAGCAGTTCCTCCGCCAGGCCCTCGGCCACCGCCTCCAGCAGCTTGTAGGTGTGGGTTTCCAGGTACTGCTTGATCATATGGCTCACATCGCCATAATGGATAGATTTTGTCAGGTCATCGGTCCGCCCTGCCTCCCGGGTGTGGGTAAATAGGATGGCGGACACCACAAACTTCTGCCCCAGACGGTTTTCCTCGGGAAAGACTCCGTGGTGAGCGAAAATTTCCAAATTTTTAATGTGTATACGGTCCATAGGGGTTCCTCCGGTTTGGGTTCGGGATTTCAATCGGTATTTTATCGCTATTCCCCCGGCGGGGCGGCAGTCAGTCGGGCTTTCTGTGGCTTAAAATTGCCCGGGTCATCTGAATGGCTCTGCGGTTGGCCTCCACATCATGCACCCGGACGAAGGCGCAGCCCTTCTCCACAGCCATCACCGTGGTGACCAGGGTACCCTCCAGCCGCTGGTCTGTGGGCAGATCCAGGGTCAGCCCGATGACCGATTTCCGGGAGGTTCCCAGGAGAATGGGGTATCCCAGTTCATGGAACCGCTCCAGGTGATGGATGGTCTCCAGGTTCATCTCGTAGGTCTTTCCAAACCCCACGCCGGGATCGATGATAATCTTGTCCGGGGATACGCCGGCCTCCAGGGCGGTATCCACACAGTGAGCGGTCTCCTTTAACATGTCCGGAAAGAAGTCCCGGTAGACGGCCTGATCCTTATTATGCATCAGACAGCAGGCGGCTCCGTACCTGGCGGTCAGAGGCGCCATCCGGGTGTCGTACTGAAAGCCCCAGATGTCATTGATCAGATGAGCTCCCGCCTGGAGGGCGGCCTCCGCCACGGCGGACTTGTAGGTATCCACGGAGATGGAAACGTCAAAGCGCTCCCGGATGGCCCGGATCACCGGTGCCACCCGCTCGATCTCCTCCTCATCGCTGATCTGGATATGTCCGGGCCGGGTGGATTCCCCGCCCACGTCGATGATGTCTGCGCCCTGGGCCATCATCTCCTCCGTATGGCGCAGGGCCGCGTCCAAATGATCCCATTTTCCTCCATCGGAGAAAGAATCAGGAGTGACATTCAAAATTCCCATGATGTAAGTGTGATGTACCACATCAAAATCTCGGTTTCCAATTTTCATGCTGTTTTGTATGCTCCTTTTAATAACGTATGGTCAGGTTTTTCTTTTCCTCCGGCCAGTTACAGCGGTCCCGGGCAGCGCACAGAAAGCAGCTGCGGGAGAGCTTGTCTGCCCGGTAAAACAGAGCGTACAGAAGGGTGGGGTTTCCCTCATGACGGTGGGCCAGAATCATCTCCACAATCTGTTCCGTCTCCCGGGCGTCGAAACCGCACTCCGGCAAAATCTGCCGGGCAAGGGCGGCGCTGGCCTCATCATGCGGGATCCCTTCCTGGTACTGGCGGAACCGGCCGATATCGTGAAGCAGGCCCGCCGCATACACGATGGGACGGGGAACATCGATCTGCTCCTCCTGGCAGAGAATCCAGGTAAGCCGGGCCACATCCAGAAAGTGTTCCGGAGTGTGGCGGCAAAATTCCCGGTTTTCCTCCAGCCGGCGGATGGAGGCCAGGCACTGCTGATACAGCGGATGTTCCCAGATTTTCTGTACTCGTTCCATGATTTATCCTCTCACCATCTGCCAGAAGAGCTGCTGCTTCCCGTAATCGTCCTTCATGCAGCCCCTGGTGGCAGTGGTTACCGTCTTGGTTCCTGGCTTCTTGATGCCCCGCATCGTCATACAGGTGTGCTCCGCCTCCAGCATCACCATGACTCCCTTGGGCTTCAGACAGCGCTCCAGGGCGTCGGCAATCTGGACGGTCATCTTTTCCTGAATCTGGGGTCTGCGGGCGTAGACTTCCACGGTGCGGGCCAGCTTGCTTAAGCCCACCACCTTTCCGTCAGGTATATAGGCAATGTGGGCCTTTCCGTAGAAGGGCAGAAGGTGATGCTCACAGGTGGAATAGAAGGTGATGTCCTTCTCGATCACCAGCTCGCTGTCCTGGGCGGTGAACTGTTTGGCCAGATATTTATCCGCCTCCTTGCCCAGACCTCCGTAGATCTCTTTGCACATGCGGGCAATTCTGTCGGGAGTTTCCAGAAGCCCTTCTCGATTGACGTCCTCTCCGATGCCCTCCAGGAGCAGTCGGATTCCCTGCTTGATTTTTTCCTCGTCTATCATAAAAACAGACTCCTTTCCTTTGTTTGACTGTTCGGAGACTGCTTTTTTTACCTTTGGTAGTAAAAAAGCATCTCCATTGTGAGAACATATGACCAATCCATGCCTAACACAATACGAGATGCGATCTTATATTGCTGCAACGGGTGCGGTTTCCATATCGTAAGAACCGAGTCCTTTCGTTTCGGCGACAACTCCCCATCCGCCAAACACTTGACGCATGAAAACCTATTTTGCATATCATTCTGTTTGTATCCCTCATTATATCACAATGAATATAAAGTACAAGCCCTGTTTTTGCGGGGAAACAGGGCTTTGAAAAATCGATTTGAAGAATGCATGATACGAAAGTGCTGATGAAACCAGCGCCTCTTTACCGGGTCTGCTCCAGCCTCTTTACCAGCCAGGGAATGGTGGTCTCGAAATCCACGCCGTAACTGCGGGAGTTCGGATTATTCATGGTAACCTGGATGGTTTCCACCACATAGTCGCAGGCGATCTGAAGGGCTTCTTCCAGGGATCTTCCCCTTACCAGGGCTCCGGTGAAGGTGCTGGCAAAGATGTCCCCGGTGCCGTGGTAGGACACGGGCAGATGCTCGGTGGCGTACTGGAAGAAGCGATTTTCTTTGGCATCGTATCCCATGATGCCAAGACGGCCGGGAGCCAGAGATACGCCGGTGAGAACAGAGTATCTGGGGCCTAGGGCGGCCAGGGCTTTCAGCAGTTCTTCCGGGTAAGCCCGGTCGTAGGTCTCCTTGTAGGGCAAACCTGTGAGCAGGGCCGCCTCCGTAATATTGGGAAGAATAATATCCGCCTGACTGCAGAGCTTTTTCATCTGCTGGGGAAATTCAGGGGAGAAGGCGGGATAAAGTTTCCCGTTGTCGGCCATGGCGGGATCCACGATGATGGGGGCGTCCTCCCGGCGGAACGTGCGGAAGAAATCTCCTACCAGGCTGATCTGGCGGTCTGAGGCCAGGTAGCCGGTGTAGATAGCGTCAAAGGTGATCTGCTCTGAGACCCAGTGCCTGGATATGGGCTCGATCTCGTCGGTGAGATCCACGCAGGTGGGATTCTGGAACATGGTGTGGGTGGAAAGCACTGCCGTGGGAACAATGGCAGTCTCCACGCCCATGGCGGAAATAATTGGCAAAGCAACGGTGAGGGAACATTTCCCTACACAGGAAATATCCTGGATTGTGACGATACGCTTCATAAATATAAACTCCTCCTGTGAAAAACTTTACATCAGATCATACAGGTATTATAATGCAATGTGACTATAATAAAATGTCCAATTTAAACAAATTTAACCATGCCAGTTTGGACGCGAATGTCCGCGCTGCGGACAGGGGAGAAAGGAGGACACAGCCGTGCTGACATACTCGTTTGAGAACATAGGAGGAGACAGTCTTTATGAATATCTGTATAAGTGTATCCGGGGAGACATTTTGGACAGCCGTCTCCGGGCGGGGGAGAAACTGCCTTCCAAACGCAGTTTCGCGAAAAACCTTGGGGTCAGTACCGTCACGGTGGAGAGCGCCTACGCCCAGCTGGCAGCGGAGGGATATATTTACTCCAAACCCCGGTCCGGTTACTATGTGTCCAGGATTGACCAGAATCTTCTGGCACCGGGGGCATATCCGGCCGATGAGGGCAGCCGGGAAGGGAAAGGTTCCGGAGACTCTGCCGGAGCGGAAGAGCGCCCCGCAGGCCCTGCCGGGAAGGAGAGGGACGGCCTGGAAATTTCCGGTTCCGACAGCCACAGCCCGGACTTTTCTTCGGGATCCGGCGAGATTGATCTGGTCAGCGGCTCCATGGATCCGGACCAGTTTCCCTTTACCGTCTGGGCAAAACTGATGCGGGAGGTGCTGGCAAACCGCCGGGAGGAGCTGATGACCCGGGCACCGGGAGGCGGTGTGATGGAACTAAGGCAGGCCATTGCCGATTATCTGCTTCAGTATCAGGGAATCCGGGTAAAGCGGGAGCAAGTGATCATCGGGGCTGGAACGGAATACCTTTACAGCCTGCTGATTCAGCTGCTGGGGCAGGATAAGGTGTATGCGCTGGAGGATCCGGGGTACGTAAAGGCGGCCCGGGTGTACCAGAGCCATCGGGTGAAGACTGCTTATATTCCCATGGATGAGGGCGGCGTGCAGGTGGGAAAGCTGCGGGGGAGCGGCGCCCAGATCATGCACATCTCGCCCTCCCACCATTTTCCCACGGGAGTGACCACCCCCATCGGACGGCGTTACGAGCTGCTGGGGTGGGCGGGAGAAACGCCGGGCCGTTATATCATTGAGGACGATTACGACTGTGAGTTCCGCCTGGCCGGCAGACCGATTCCCTCCCTGCAGAGCATCGACCAGCAGGGGAGGGTGATCTATATGAATACCTTTACCAAGAGTCTGACTCCCACCATCCGAATCAGTTATATGGTGCTTCCGGAGCGGCTGATGGATGACTTTGCCCGAAAGCTGGGCTTCTACTCCTGTACGGTCTCTAACTTCGAGCAGTATACGCTGGCGGAATTTATCGGGAAGGGATATTTTGAAAAGCATATCAACCGGATGCGAAATTATTACCGGGGAAAGCGGGATGAGCTGCTGCGTATACTGGATGGGAGCCGGCTGGGCGGGCGGGTGACCGTCCGGGGAGCAGACGCTGGGCTTCATTTTCTGATGCAGGTGAATACCGGACTGGGAGATGAGGAGCTGATTAGCCGGGCAGGGCAGCAGGGCGTACGGATTTCCTGCCTCTCCCAGTACTGCCACGGCACTGTCTCCGGCGAGGAGGCCAGGGGAAATGTGATCGTTAATTACTCCGGGTTGGCTGCCGGGCAGGCCGGACAGATGACGGAACGGCTGTACCATGCCTGGTTTGCAGAGTAAGGACTGTGAATAGCAACAGATAGGAAATGCGGGAAAATCTCTGTAATTACTGGTAATTTGGCGGGAAAAGTGCTATAGTAAGTCAGCTATCTATGGATTCCGACAAAAATGTCGGCTGAATTCTTTTTTGTTTTTTGGGAGGACATCGTGAAAATTATTATTGTGGGCTGTGGAAAGGTCGGAGAAACTCTGGCGGCTGTATTAAGCCAGGAGGGCAACGACATAACGGTCATCGACCGGAAAGAGGACGTGGTGGAACGGCTGTGCAATGAGTATGACATCATGGGTTACGCCGGAAACGGGGCGGGCTACTCCACCCAGTTGGAGGCAGGAATTGAGGATGCGGATCTTCTCATCGCGGTGACGGGAACGGACGAGCTGAATCTGCTGTGCTGCCTGATTGCCAAGAAGGCGGGAAACTGTCACACCATTGCCAGGGTGAGAAGCCCGGAGTATAACAGTGAATTAAGATACTTAAAGGAGGAGCTGGGACTTGCTATGGTGATGAACCAGGAACTGGCCACCGCCATGGAGATAGCCAGGGTGCTGAAGTTCCCCTCCGCCATCGATATTGACACCTTCGCCAGAGGGAGAGTGGATCTTCTGCGGTTTAAAATTCCAGGAGATTCCGTGCTGAATCATCTGACTCTGAATGAGATGCACAGCAAGGTAAAGAGCAATGTGCAGGTATGTACGCTGGAGCATGGGGGCGGGATTGCAATACCCTCCGGAGACGATGTGATGGAAGCGGGGGATGTGATCTCCATCGTGACTACAGCCAGAGATGAGCAGCTGTTCTTCAAGCGGATCGGCCTTCACACCAACCAGGTGCGGAACGTGATGATCGTGGGCGGCGGGGAGATTGCCTATTACCTGGCCAGGATCCTGTGCCCTGCGGGGATTCAGGTGAAAATTGTGGAGCGGCGGATGGAGCGCTGTGAGGAGCTGTGCGATCTGCTGCCGAAGGCCACCATCATTCACGGGGACGGATCCAACCGCCAGCTTCTGGAGGAGGAAGGAATTGAGCAGACAGAGGGCTTTGTGGCGCTGACGGATTTTGATGAGGAAAACGTGATCCTGTCTTTGTATGCCAAAAAGTGCGGCTGCCGGAAGGTGGTAACCAAGGTGAACCGCCTGGTATTTGACGAAGTGATTGACAGCCTGGATTTGGATACTACGGTCTGCCCCAGGGATATTACCGCTGAGTGCATACTTCAGTATGTGCGGGCCATGAGAAATTCCATCGGAAGCAACGTGGAGACGCTGCACCGAATCATCGACAACCGGGCAGAGGCCCTGGAGTTTGTGATCCGCGATAATTTCCGCCTGACCGATGTGCCTCTGCAGGATCTGCCTCTGAAGCCGGGGATCCTGGTGGCGACCATCAACCGGGAGGGCCACATCATATTGCCCAGAGGAAAAGATGTGATAAAGGAGCGGGACACGGTGGTGGTGATTACCACCAGCAAGGGCTTGAATGACATCAATGATATTCTGCAGACAAAGTAGGTGGGCGTTATGAATTACAGAATGATAATCTATGTGCTGGGATGGATCTTGAATTTTGAGGCTATTTTCATGATCCCGTCCTTTTTGGTGGGGCTTCTGTATCAGGAGCAGGAGAGCATCTATCTGCTGATCGTGTCGCTGATCTGCCTGGCCCTGGGCTGCCTGGCCGTATTTAAGAAACCGCCAAAAAAGAAGTTTTATGCCAGGGAGGGCTTCATCATTGTGGCCCTCTCCTGGTTTGTCCTCAGCATTTTCGGGGCTCTGCCCTTCCGGATCTCCGGCTATATCCCGTCTATGATTGACGCGGTGTTTGAGACGGCGTCCGGCTTTACCACCACAGGCGCCAGCATTCTCTCTGATGTGGAGGCATTGCCCAAATGCCTGATTTTCTGGAGAAGCTTCACCCACTGGGTGGGCGGCATGGGCGTGCTGGTGTTTGTGATCGCCATTCTGCCTTTGGCGGGAGGCAGCAATATTTATCTGATGAGGGCGGAGAGCCCGGGGCCCTCGGTGAAAAAACTGGTGCCTAAGATTAAGCATACAGCCCTTACCCTGTATATGATGTATTTGGCCATCACAGTGGTGGAAATCCTTTTTCTTGTAGCGGGACAGATGCCCATGTTTGACGCTCTCACCATTTCTTTCGGAACGGCCGGAACGGGAGGTTTCGGAATTAAGAATGACAGTATGGCCAGCTATTCCACCTACCTGCAGGTGGTGGCGACCGTGTTCATGATTCTGTTTGGCGTCAATTTTAATGTGTATTATCTGATCTATAAGAGAAAATTCCGGGAGTGTCTGAAAAATTCGGAGGTGATCACGTATCTGGCAATCATTGCCGTGTCGATCCTGCTCATCAGCATCAACATCAGCGGTATGTATACCAATGTGGGGACGGCGGTGAAGGATGCGGCCTTCCAGGTGGGATCGATCATCACCACCACCGGTTATTCCAGCACAAACTTTGACCTGTGGCCGGCTTTTTCCAAGTCTATTCTGGTGCTGCTGATGTTCATCGGAGCCTGCGCCGGGAGCACAGGCGGTGGAATCAAGGTATCCAGAGTCATTGTTGCTTTCAAGACGGTGATCAAGGAGCTGGACTACATCATCCATCCCAATAATGTGAAAAAGATTACGGTGGATGGAAAGCAGATCGAGCATGTGGTGCTGCGCTCCGTGAATGTTTTTTTTATGGCTTATCTGTTTATCTTTGTGGGATCGGTGCTGTTGATTTCACTGGATAACTTTGACCTGACCACCAATTTTACAGCGGTGGCCGCCACACTGAACAATATCGGCCCCGGTCTGGGCGGTGTGGGCCCCATGGTGAATTTCGGATCCTACTCCGGGCTGTCCAAAATCGTCATGACTTTCGACATGATTGCGGGGCGGCTGGAGCTGTTTCCCGTTTTGATCCTGTTTTCCTGGCGTACCTGGAAGAAATAGTGTGATTTCTGAAAATTTTGTGAAATATGATATCCACAGTTCTGAAACGGCTGTGAATAGGAACTTTTCGTCAAAATCAGGGATTTTTCGAACGGTAGCTTTTGACTTTGAAATATAGGTATGGTACACTGAATAAAAAGTTTAGAATATGCCGGAACATGGAATATGAGGTGGACAAGTTGGATAAGAAGGAATACAATCTGAAACTTGAAGAAATAGACAAGTACGTGAATCAGGGCAATTACAGCGAAGCGGCCAAGGTGGCGGACGAGATTGACTGGAGACGGGTGAGAAATGTCCGCACCCTGTGCATGATCAGTGAAATTTATGAGGCGGACAACCGTTATGAGGACAGCAAGGAGCTGCTGATGCGGGCATACCGCCGTTCTCCTGTGGGAAGATCAATTCTCTACCGCCTGGTGGAGGTGACCATTCATCTGAAGCAGTTTGATGAGGCCATCGAGTATTATTCAGAGTATGTACAGGCGGCCCCCCATGACAACAGCAGATATATTCTCAAATATAAAATTTATCGCGGAAGAGGTTCCTCCCTGGAGGAGCAGATCGATATCCTGAAGGAATATCTGGATCAGGAGTACAACGAAAAGTGGGCCTATGAGCTGGCGAAGCTGTACCAGCAGGCGGGAAAGATCCAGGAGTGTCTGGCTACCTGTGATGACCTGGTGCTCTGGTTCCACAGTGGGAAATACGTGATTAAAGCGTTGGAGCTGAAGCGCAAATACGCGGCGTTGACACCCAAGCAGCAGGAGATTTATGACCGCCGCTTTGATGAGATAGAGGACGATGACGTCTATGCGGACGAGGCGGAGATCGGAAAAGAAAAGCAGATTGTGGAGACCAATGAGGACGAGCTGGCGGAGACCATTATGGCCGATACGGAGAAGGAAATTGCCAAGGCTGTGGCGGAGACGGCCAAGGAAGCTGACGAGACCGTAGAAGAGCAGACAGAGCCGGATGAGGCTGCGGAAGCAGAAGTGGTGGAGCCGGAGGACGAAGATATTCAGGAACCGGAGGATGTGAAGGTTCAGAAACCGGTGGAGGAGAATCCGGACGAGCCGGTGGAGGAGGAATTCCAGGATACCGTGGAGGAAGATGATGCGGAGGATACGACTCAGGCGTCCGGCCAGGATCAGTCCGAGTCTGCTCCGGAGCGGGATCTGCAGTCCGACCTGGTGAAGAGTATGAGGGAGATTGTCTCCGGCGTCAACCGCAGACCGGAACCGGATCCGGACGAGGAATTGGCGAATCAGGTGATTGAACAGTCCAAGGAGGAGCAGGAGACAGCCAGAGAAAAAGAGATTTCCCTTCAGATTCCCAAGATGCAGATTTCCGAACAGGAAGGAAAAAACAAAGCGGCACAGCTCTCCATTGACGATATTCTCCTGTCCATGGGAGAAAAGGGGGACGCGATCCGCCAGGCGGCGGCGAAGGCATCCCGGGAGATGCAGAGCGGGAACCGTCCGGCAGGTGTGGTATCTGCCATGGATGAGGCGCTGATGAATATGGGCGTGGACCTGAACGCGGTCCAGAAAGAGGAATCCCACCCGGCACCGCCCGCTGAGGAAGAGATGGTCAGCCCACGGCAGGAGGAGGCGCGGAAGTCTCCGGCGCAGGAAGAGCTGAAAGCGGAAAAGTCGAAAGCGGAAAAGCCCATAGCGGAAAAGCCAGCGGAGGAAGAAACTGCTTCCCGGACCGAGGAGGAGATCATCTCGGCGAAAACCAGAAGAATTCCCACTGATGAGATCGCGGAGATCCATGCCTTCAGCGGCCTGGACGCGGAGGCGGACGCAGCGGAGTTCCTGAAAGAAGAGACCAGGGCAAATGCACCGGAAACCCCGGAGAATACAGAAGCGAAGAATTTGGCTCCCGATACGCAGGCCCCCGGGAACGATGTTCAGGAAGCTCCGGCCCCAAGACGGAGGGTGAGAAAAGAGGCGGGGAAGGTTCCGGAACAGACAAGGGTGCAGGAGAGACCCAGGCACCGGGTATACAGCGGTCCGATGCTGAAGGAGTACCAGAAGAGCCTGTTCCCAGGTTTCCTGGATATTCAGAACCTGGAAGCTCAGATTGCTTCCGCCATCGCTTTGGCAGAGCAGAAGGGGGATGACCGGACTTCCAGAACCGGCAATATTCTGATCTTCGGTGACCATGGCTGCGGCAAGACCACCATTGCCGTAGGAATCGCCAAGGCCATCGCCCAGGATAAGGGCAACCAGTTTGTGAAGATGGCAAAGATTTACGCTGCCGATCTGAATAGAAAGGATATTGCGGCCACCATAGCCAAGATTGCCGGTGGTGTGCTGATCGTGGAGGAGGCCGGTGATCTGGAGGACGCTGTTGTGGACCAGATGACCACTGCCATGGAGTTCCGCACGGACGGGCTGATTATCATCCTGGAGGATGAGCAGCGCTACATACATGATCTGTTGATGCGTCATCCCAGATTTACCATGAAGTTCACTTCCCAGATCTTTATTCCCACCTTTACCATCGATGAGCTGGTGCGGTTCGGTGAGATCTACGCGGGAAATCACGACTATGTGTTCAGCGAGGGAGCGGCAGCGGCGCTGTATGATCGGATCAGCAGTGTGTCCGCTCAGGGAGATGTGGTGTCCATCACCAACGTGCTGGAGCTGGTGGACCGGGCTATCCGCAAGGCCAACAAGTTTTTCCGCAAGATGGGTTCCGGAAAGAAACGCTATGATGAGAACGACTGCGTGATTTTGCAGGAGAAAGATTTTAAATAACAGAATATGGGATAAAAAGCAGTCCTTTGCACAGAATGATGAGGGGGCTGCTTTTTTTCTTCTTTTTTTTGTTGAC